>NZ_FUYT01000033.1:0-2594 GCF_900167995.1 Luteibacter sp. 22Crub2.1 | reverse complement strand
CGGACCGCTACTGAAGGCGGGGGGACGTCGGGGCGTGAAAAGGGGGCGTCGCTTTCACTGCTTCCGGCAGGAACGTCCGTTATCGAAGGTATCGGCTTTGTTCTGGTTATTGTAGGCGACAGTTTATTCACAGAGCGCTCATCGACTGAGCGTATCGATGCCGTGAGGGCCGCTTTCTTCTCCGGCTGAATGAGGTTGACATCATGCGTGACACGCTTGGTAGCGACGGCTACTGGGAGAAATGGGTCAGCTACAAGGAGGCCCGTGTAATTGAGATGCGAGAAATACTTGCGGCAGGTCCCATGGACGCCGCTGCGGCGCAGTACGCCTACAGAATAGCCACGACTTACATAGAGCTTATGCTTCTTAAGTATTCACGAGGCGATGATGTCGCGAGTATTTGTGCGTTGCTCCCATCAGTTGTGGACGCTTGGGAACACGCGGAACGTATCGGCGAAAGATGGTGGAGTGCAGAGATTCAAAACATCCGACATTCGTGGGCCCTGAATCTTGACTTCTACCAGCGGTCGTTCTGGTTGGTCGGTTTTGCCCTCGCAGGCTCCGCCGACGATCAGTTGTGGCTCCGGCTCCTCAGGCTCATTGGGAATGAAGGGGAAGATGCCCTCCTCGATTCGGTAATCGCTTCGCGACAGGCGGGAAGGAAAATCGGTGCGTCTCTCTGTTTTCCAAAAGCCTATGGGAAGCTTCTCGATGTGATAAGGGCGTCGAGCGACATGCGCGGTGAGGGCTTAAGAGCTTATCTTGCCGACTGGTACTCGTCGCTGGATGGAGCAGGCAATAAGTCGGTGCCCATCCCCAATCGGACCCCATATTGGCATGGTCTCGGCGACGAGAATTTTGAAGGTGGCGCTTATTTCGGGCGTTGGTGCGTCGAAGCCGTGGCCGTGGTTGTGGCATTTTCGATCAATGACTCGGCATGCTTGGATAGTCGGTATTATCCGGCGGATCTCATCCGAGATGGGCGTGCGCCGATTCGCCAATCGATTGCGAATGCCGTTGACGCGGTGATCGAGGTGCCTCAATCACCGAAAGGTTTCCTCGCCCGGATTGCGGCTCGTATCAGGCGATAGTGGAATCAGCGCTGCATCGTGATGGGCTTAAAGCCAGAGGTTTCACTACCCGCGTACGGCGCGGAATGCGAGGCCCCTGCCCCGACGCCCCGGCCGGCAAGATCCGTGTACGACCGACGGCCCGTATACGAGGCACCCGGTCTGGACGACGAGCGAGGAGTTCAGCAGCGCGAAGGGGGCAGGCCGGGGAGCTCCACCACATCGAAGCACTATAAACACTTGTCCCATCAATTAATTGGATCAAAGGATGAAGGGTCTGAGCTTCTATCAGATGAGTCCAGTGTATGTCTCCGATGAGACTTTCTTGCTGAGAATCGATCTGCATATATCCTCGGTTCAAGAGTTGATGAGCGCCCTCCACTACGGACTGTGGTTGCCCGGCTGCTTCGGTTTCAACTGGAACGCTCTTTTCGACTGCTTGCTTGACCTCACGTGGCTTCCATGCGCCCAAGTGGTCATCTATCACTCGTCGCTTCCAAGGTTGCCTGACGAAGAGTTGGCCAGATATATCTCCGTGCTCTCCGATGCAGTCAACGAGCAGAACGATGGTACGCGGCCTAGGCTATCTGTAGTTTTCCCCGCTGACTTCCGAGCTGAGGTGATGCAATCCGTTGGCCACAGCGCGTGATCGTCGCAGACCGTCACATCCCCTCCCCTTGGGGAGACCGACCGGCCACGCCCGCATACGGGCAAGTGGCTCTTACAGGACGCCCCGCAAAGAGATTGCCTCTGTGATACATGAGAGTGAAACAGTGTCCTTCCAAGGATCGATCGATTCGGCATTAAATTCATGGAGGACTAGCTACGGGAAAGATAGGGCGACAACTTATGGCAAGTGACAGCTTTGAAGCGCGGGCGAACTTGCTGGCTTCCTATATCGCCAGGAGCAGCGTGGTGAACTTCGGTAGTGCAGAGGACGCCGTCTCCGAAGAATGGATCAAGAAGGCCGAGGAGCGTCTTGGTTTGAGGTTTTCCCGCTCGTACAGATGGTTTCTGGAAAACTATAGGGGGGGAGAGATATGCGGAGAGGAGATCTATAGCGTATACGGTGAGCCTTTCGACGACGTTAACGGTGGTGACATTGTCTATCATCACATCATTGACGTTAGGAATGGCCATGCGCGCGAGAATGCGCTAGCGGTTAGCGCGACGGATCTCGGAGAATACTTTTTCTTTGACTACTCGCGGCTCAATGGCGATGAAGTTCCCATCCGTGTGACAGTTGGTTCGTCAACGTCGGACTACGCTGAAGACTTCCTTGAATTTCTTGGGAAGCGAATTTCTACTTATGCCGGTCCAGGTTGAGCTTCGATCCTTATCGGTGCGTGAGCCTGCTTCGATTGAATTCCATCATGGGTCGAATAGTGATCGCCTGAGGTCTGCCGATCAATCTGTTGGAAAGAAGGGATTGTCGACTCCCCGTAAACTTACTCCAGACATAAACCGAGGTCTCCGGGCAAAATATCCCCAAGGAGACCCACGATGCGCAAGAGCAAGTTCACC
>NZ_FUYT01000013.1:0-171575 GCF_900167995.1 Luteibacter sp. 22Crub2.1 | reverse complement strand
CAAGGCGATGGTCGCCTGGGCTCACGACCGTGGCGTGCAATTGAGGCATATCGAGCCCGGCAAGCCGAACCAGAATGCCTACATCGAATCGTTCAACGGACGGCTACGCGATGAATGCCTCAACGAGCACTGGTTTCCCAGCCTTCTGCACGCCCGCACAGAAATCGAAAACTGGCGCCGTGAATACAACGAGGAGCGACCGAAAAAAGCACTGGGCGGGCTGACGCCCGCCGCCTATGCAAAACAGTTACAGTAATTCCGGACTCAAACCGGACCGCTACTGAAGGCGGGGGGACGTCGCAGCAAGGCGGCATAATAACCACGCTGGGCGTGTCCTCCGTTTGTGGACGAAGGCAGGGCAATTTGGCCTCAACACGTTGCACGAATAGCCCATCCTCATGGTTGATCATAATGAGCGCAAATGACTTGGGATTTTTCTTAAGCCTGCTCCCCGGCCTCTACGTGGTGTTTCGAAACTTGCTACAGTTCAGACGGAGAATCGCACGAGCTGAACTTGTCGCGCGTTCCGAAGGGGATACGTTAGGCTTCGTGTGGGCGGGTTCGTTGAAATCGGACTTTGTCTTTCGCCCAGCATCCTTCCTCAAGCCCAGTGACGGGAATGGTTTGCGCGCGGCGAAGGAACAACTGCTTTCGTGTAGAAGGCGAACAATATCCACGCACGTACTCGGGGCGCTTCTAACGATCGTTGGCGGGATTGTCGGATCGTTGATTGCAACCGGATTCTGGCCCGCCCACTGAAGTCGGTGGGTGCCAAAGCGAAGGCAGCCCGCGAGCTTCCCGTAGCATTTCCCAATATTTTTCCTCGTGACCATCTGCCTCCAGACGCTTCGGGACCCTGGGCAAGGTCAATGCCCCTTCCTTCTTCGGTCGGACAACGGCTTGGCTTTCACCAGCCGAAAATACACCAGCCTGGTCTGCAGCTATGCCTTGCAGCAAGCGTATGCTTTAGCGGCCTGACCTGTGCAGGAAGCGGCGGGTCATTGCATTAGCGTTCGAACAGGCGGCAAAGACGGTCCGCAGATTGACGTTCCAGCGAATGATTCCAAGCCCCCGGAAATCATCCATTTTTCCGAGGATACCCAGATTCCTGACGAGCTGAAGCCAACGCCATGAAGAAATGGAAAAGGTTTTTTCCAGACCGTAGCCAAATCGAAACCCTTGGGACGTTAAAGGCGGGAGCCTATTTTATTGACCCCAGCGCTAATCCGGAGTGGGCATCGGTCTATTTTCCAACCAAAAGCGGGGGATGGGTTGCGCTCACTTGGAACTACTTTGACATCGAGTTCAAATTTGAGACTTACGGTATTTCGATTGAACCTGTTCAGCGGGCTCCGGCGACGTTGGTCGAGGCAGGCAGCATCGGAGAGTTCGAGCAGATAGACTTCTACGCCAAGACAGAGTGGACGAGGCCGACTGTTCTGGGAGAGGTGCCATCCCACTTTGAGCAGATTATCGAGGCTGCCGGACGTCTGGACCAGGTGCCCGCCGATGCGATATCTGTCGGCACGTCTCTCTATGCAGTCGTGTTTCGTTCAGTCGGCGGCGACTCAGACGTAATGATATGCATCGATGATGACGAGAGGTTCAGCCTCAAAGCAATGACTGGACCTCAGAGGATTATGGCTACCCTTCAAGGGTGTGATGTGTTCAATTCCGTTGAGCTTCTCAGCTGGGAGCCCCCTGTTTAGGCCTGGAATCAATCGACTTCGTTGCTGCACGTCATAATCGCCTCTCCCTAAGCGGTACGTAGCGCCAGCGTCGGTATCGGGAGCGCGTTCACTCGTGAAACTACCGACGGGAGGCACGGGGCTGTCCAACGCGAATGCGCCGAGCACAAAGGGATCTTCCTGGATGTCATCGAGCCCGGTAGACCGATGCAGAACGGCTTCATCGAGCGTTTCAACGGCAGCCTTCGGCGTGGCGCACTCGATATGCACGTCTTTCGGAACCTGACGGAAGTGCGAGAGCAGGCAGAGCTCTTGCTAGCTGACTACAACCGCGAGACCTCACAAGGCACTCTTGGCGGGCTGACGTCCGCCGAATTCAGGCATCAAAACGATCCGGCTGCCCCTGGTTATGGTTGGTGCTAACTAACGGGGGACGACATACCTAAGCCTGGCATTTGGCCACGAGCGCGGTCGATTCCAATCTTCAATTATCGAAAGAGATCGCGCGCCTGCTCGAACATGCTGACGATCTCGTCGGCGATGACTCGAATCGACGCGTCCTTGCGGTCGCGGCTGCGGGTCAGAAGATACACGTCCCTGGCAGCCGGTACCGATCCGAGATCGCAGATACGGAGCAGGGGGGTACTGCGGCCGATGTAGTGCGGGATGAGCGCCAGGCCCACGCCCGCCTGTGCAGCGATCGATTGCAGGAACTGGTCTCTCGCGCGGAACGCCACCCGCGCCCGGGGAAAGCGCTGCGACATCCATGCGGCCTGGGTGATATACCCGTCCGCTTCGTTGAAGCCAATCAACACCGGCTCGCCGCCGGCTTCGACCGAGCGACATGTCTCTTCGGTCCCATAGAACGCGTAACCCATGGTGGTCAGCGGGCGCGCAACGATGTCACCGTCCTTGGGTTTGTCGACCCGGATGGCGATATCCGCCTCGTGCCGTTCAAGGCTGACCGACCGCAGGGCAGGGGCAAGATCGATATCGAGCTGTGGATATCGCAACGCCAAAGGGGCAAGGCGCGAGGCGAGAAAGCCGGCTGACAAGCCTGGTGACGAGCTGATCCGGACCAGCCCGCTCGGCGACCCGTCGGCCAAGCCTCGCCTGAGGGTTTGCGCTGCCTGCTCCATGTCGCTGGCCGCCATAAGCGCCTGCGTCCCAGCCGCCGTAAGCACGTAGCCTTCCGGTCGCCGCTCGACGAGCTTTTCGCCCAGCGCCTGTTCCAGCGACTGCACCCTGCGCGCAACGGTCGCGTGATTGACCGAAAGCATCCGAGCCGTTGCGGAGAGACTGCCCTGCCGCGCCAGGGCCACGAAGACCCGGACATCCTGCCAATCCAGGTCTGTGCGTTTTTGCTCAGTCATTGATCGAAGATAGCTAATTTTCGAAGGGGCGACAGTGCCTTAAGTTCTGCCCATCCCGCAAGCAGAACGGACCACAGCCATGTCAAACACCAAGAAAGTAGCCATCGTCACCGGCGCGTCGCAGGGTATCGGCGAAGGCATCGTCAGAGGATTTCGAGCACGCGGCTACGCCGTGGTGGCCACGTCCCGCTCCATCAAGCCCTCGACCGATCCGGACCTTCTCACCGTGGCGGGTGACATCGGCGATCCGGAAACCGCAAGGCGCCTCGTTGCCGCTGCGGTGGACACGTTCGGTCGCATCGACACCCTCGTGAACAACGCCGGGATCTTCATCGGTAAGCCGTTCATCGATTACACCGAAGAAGATTATCGGCTGAAGCTGAAGACCAACCTCGACGGGTTTTTCTTCACTACCCAGCAGGTCGTCCCCGTGATGCTGAAACAGGGCAGCGGCCATCTGGTACAGATCACGGCGTCAACGGCCGAATTCGCCAGCTCCCGGGGGCCCGCCTTCATCGCCATGCTTACCAAAGGCGGAATGAACTCCGCCACCAAGAGCCTCGCTATCGAGTACGCGACGCGCGGCATTCGGGTGAACGCCGTGGCGCCCGGAGTCATCCGTACACCCATGCACGATCCGAAGCTGGTCGATGAGCTGGCCGCATTCCACCCGATGAACAAGCTGGGCGAAGTCGAAGACATCGTCCGCGCTGTGCTTTACCTCGAAGACGCCGCCTTCTCGACAGGCGAAATCCTTCATGTCGACGGCGGCCTGATCGCCGGTCGCTGAGCAAACCATGGGGGCGTTTGGCGTCCCCTTTATTCGGGAGAGTCGTAATGCCGATCGTGAACATTCTCGTGACCCGTGAGGGCACACGTCCTGGCGCAGAAAAAACCACTCAGGAGCAGAAGGCGGCCGTTTACAAAGGCATTGCCGACCTGCTGTTCGACGTTATGGGCAAGCCCCATGACGACACGATCGTTCTCTTTCAGGAGCACGAAATCGAAGATATCGGACAGAGCGGCTTGCCTTTGGCGGATTTCCGCGCAAGGAGGGATCGCGACCGACAGGTCAAGTCCTGACAGCAGTCCATCGCCTTCGTACGCATGGCGATCTCCATACGTCGCCGGTCCAGCATCCGATCAGCCAAGGGACTCTTATCTACCAGACCGAAGTAGCTCGGCGGCCATCACCTTCGGCGGTACTCGTCCGTGAACCGTTCGCCGGCAAGCGGGGCTTCGAGACGACGCACTTGGTGCGAAGGTAACGGACGGCATCAGTCCGAGGCGATGGCACCGCGAGAGGCGCCTCGACCGGGCGAATCAGCCATGGGCAGCTGAATCAAATGGTGGGCCCACCAGGACTCGAACCTGGAACCAAGGGAT
Organism: Luteibacter sp. 22Crub2.1; assembly: GCF_900167995.1. NCBI lineage: Bacteria > Pseudomonadati > Pseudomonadota > Gammaproteobacteria > Lysobacterales > Rhodanobacteraceae > Luteibacter > Luteibacter sp. 22Crub2.1. The sequence goes on along the minus strand of NZ_FUYT01000013.1, from coordinate 167,128 downwards.
TATGAGTCCCCTGCTCTAACCATTGAGCTATAGGCCCACGCGGCTGCGAAGTGTAACGGTTGGCGCAGGGCATCGAAATGCCCTTTCGCCTACAGCCCTTGTCAGTTCGACATCAGGACCGCTTCGATCTCGGGGTTCTGCTGGGCGAATGACTGGCCAGCGACCGCGTCGCTCACGTGGGCCGCGATATAGGCGCAGCCCTCGGCCACCGTGGTCTTGTGCAGTGCGCCGGCGAGGTCCTGCATCGACTGGCGAACCTTCTCCTCGAGCCGGCCACGGTTGGCGTCGGTCGCTGCCGCCATCTCGGCGGTGGAGAAACCCGATGCCACCATGATCTTGTCGGCCCGCTCGTACTCGGCGTCGTGCTTGCGCTGGAACGCCTGCACGTAGGCGGAGAGGTCGACGCCCTCCGCACGGCATACGTCGCCCGTGGTGCGCCCGTTGAGCGTGTAGAAGCCGAGGAAGCGACCGGCGGCGAACCGCTTCTGGTCCGCGAGGGGGAGGCTTTTCAGGTCCTTGGCGATGGGGCTCTGGGACGAGGGGGTAGCGGCCGCTGGCGCAGTTTGCGGAGGCGCTGAATAAGCCTCTGCCGAGAGCGTCGCCATCATGGCGCAAGCGATCATCGAAGCGGGGCGGTAATACGACATATGCAATTTCCTTGAGCCCAGTTGGGTGTGTCGCCATTAGACAGCGGCGAAGGCTTCCCATCATGCCGTTGGGGGCCCCAGTGCGACGTGTCAACAAATACACACTAAAGCAGTATATATAACGTCGTTGGAGGCGCGTATATGATACAAGAGTGCGTATATAAGGCTGTTGGTCCAGGGTTTGATTGTGGATAGGCGTTTCAAGTCATTAACGATGGCCGAGGAGCTCGACGTCCGGCGGGGCCTGCTGGACAACATCGAACATAACCCGGGTCGACCTATACCAGAGACCATCCGTCTGGTGCGCACGACGCTGCGCCTCACCATTGCGGAGTACGCGAAGCTCTGCGGCGTGTCCGCGCGAGGGCTTCAGGATATCGAGCGTGGTATCAAAAGTCCGACGCTGGATACGGTGGCGAAGCTGCTTCGGCCGATGGGGTTGCGCGCGGGGGCGGTGACTCGTGAGCGGGCGGAGGGGAGGGGTGAAGGGTGAGGGGTTCCCATCGCCAGCGGGGCTGGCTCCTACCAGAGCAGGTTCCTGGCAAGACATAAGAAAACGCCCGCGTAAGCGGGCGTTTTGGCATCTACCGGTGACCCGATATCAGTCGATATCGAGGAACGAGCGCAGGGTTTCCGAGCGGCTCGGGTGACGCAGCTTGCGCAGGGCCTTGGCTTCTATCTGGCGGATGCGCTCGCGGGTGACGTCGAACTGCTTGCCGACTTCTTCCAGCGTGTGATCCGTGTTCATGTCGATGCCGAAGCGCATGCGCAGGACCTTGGCTTCACGCGGGGTGAGGCCGGCCAGCACGTCGCGCACGGTTTCCATGAGACCCGTTTCCGTGGCCGACTCGATGGGCGAGCTGGCGTTGGTGTCTTCGATGAAGTCGCCCAGATGCGAATCTTCGTCGTCACCGATCGGGGTTTCCATGGAGATCGGTTCCTTCGCGATCTTCAGGACCTTGCGGATCTTGTCTTCCGGCATCTCCATTTCCTTGGCCAGTTCTTCCGGCGTCGGCTCGCGGCCGAACTGCTGGAGCATCTGGCGGGAGATGCGGTTGAGCTTGTTGATCGTCTCGATCATGTGCACCGGGATACGGATGGTGCGGGCCTGATCGGCGATCGAGCGGGTGATGGCCTGACGGATCCACCAGGTGGCGTACGTCGAGAACTTGTAGCCGCGACGGTATTCGAACTTGTCCACGGCCTTCATCAGGCCGATGTTGCCTTCCTGGATGAGGTCGAGGAACTGCAGGCCGCGGTTGGTGTACTTCTTCGCGATGGAGATGACGAGACGCAGGTTGGCCTCGACCATTTCCTTCTTGGCGCGGCGGGCCTTGGCCTCACCGACGGACATCGCGCGATTGATTTCCTTGATGTCGGTCAGCGGCAGATACAGCGTGCGCTCGATAGCGGCCAGCTTCTCCTGTTCGCCGTCGATGACTTCGCGGTAGTTCTTGATGTTCGGCGACCACTTCTGACGCTTGCGCGACAGCTCCGCGGCCCACTCGAGGTTGCCTTCGTTCGACGGGAAGCTCTTGAGGAACTCGGCGCGCGGCATCTTCACCTGCTTGACGAAGATGTCCATGAGGATCCGCTCGTGGTGACGGATGTCGTTGACCACTTCGCGCAGCTTGCGCACGAAGCTGTCGATCAGCGCCGACGGGAGCTTGAGGTTGAGGAAGGCTTCCGACATCTGCTCGCGGATCTTCGCGACCTTCTTGTCGGCGATCTCGGCCTTGGGCGCGGTCTTCTGGAACTTGGCGTGCAGCGAGCGCAGTTCTTCCATGCGGCGCTTCACTTCCTCGGGATCCGGGCCGGTCGGGCCCGCTTCCTCTTCCTCGGCACCCTCGACGCCGTCTTCCTCGTCGTCGTCGCCTTCGGTGTCGCCGGCGGCTTCAGCGGCCTCGGCGGCTTCGGCCTTGGCCTGATCGGCGGCTTCCTCGAGGTCGGCGAAGCCGGCCAGGATTTCGCTCAGGCGACGCTTGCCCTCGACGTGCTGGTCGTATTCCTCGAGCAGCAGCTGGATGGTCAGCGGAAAGCTGGCCAGCGCGGTCTGAACCTGGCTGAGGCCTTCTTCGATGCGCTTGGCGATGGCGATTTCGCCTTCGCGGGTGAGCAGCTCGACCGTGCCCATCTCGCGCATGTACATGCGGACGGGGTCGGTGGTGCGGCCCACCTCGGCGTCGACGGCGGACAGCAGCGCCACGGCTTCTTCAGCGGCCGATTCGTCGTCGGTGCTGGTGCCGGGGGCGGCGCCATCGGAGATGGTGTCGGTGTCGGGCGCGGAATCATGGACCTCGATGCCGACGCCCTTGAGCACCGCCATGATGTCTTCGATCTGCTCCGGATCGACGATGTCGTCGGGCAGGTGGTCGTTGATTTCCGCGTAGGTCAGGTAGCCCTGCTCCAAGCCCTTGGAGATGAGCTGTTTGATTTCAGACTGCTGCTCGTGAGCTTTGTTAGTCATGCCGACCGCCGCGGGTTACAGGAACCGATCAGTATAGTCATTTGATGATTTTTTGACCAGTTTTCAAGTGGATCGGACTCATCGGGATCACGCAAGAATCGCGCCAGATGGCCGCTGGAGGCCGGGCGATCGCGCCACGATGAGGAGGGAGACGGGGACGAAGCCCCGCGCACTGACGCCTCAGCGCACCTCCAGACGGAAGGTGACCGGGCCATCGTTGATCAGGTGAACCTTCATATGGGCACCGAAGCGTCCGGTTTCCACCCCCGGGTGGGCCACCCGGGCCAGATCGACCAGCCGGTCGAACCAGCGCCGGCCTTCTTCCGGCGGCGCCGCGGTGGTGAAGCTGGGGCGCATGCCCTTGCGGGTATCGGCCGCCAGGGTGAACTGGCTGACGAGCAGCAGTCCGCCGCCGGTGTCCGACAGCGCCAGGTTCATCTTGCCCTCGGCATCGGAGAACACACGGTAGCCAAGCAGCCGCTCGAGCATCCGGGTGCACTGGGCCTCGCCGTCGCCCGGCTCCACCGCGACGAGAACAAGCAGGCCGGCGCCGATGGCGCCCACGGTCTGCCCGTCGACGTCGACGCGCGCGGATTCGACACGCTGAATCAATGCAATCATGTAGGGGTTTAACGGCCAGGGGGCGCCAAGCTTAAAGCGTGCGCGCGAGGCTTTACAGCGGCGGAGTCGGTCCGGGCCGCCTTGCCTTACACTTCTCCGGATGCGTCCGGATATCTATCTCCTCTACCTCCTGCTCCGTCTGGTCAGCCTGCTGTCCCTGCGAACTGTTCACCGCGCAGGCGCGTGGATCGGGCGCCGTTCGCTGCGCTCGAAGTCGCGCAGCGCCCGCTACAGCGCGGTCAACCTGCGACTGACCCGGCCGGAGCTGTTGGCAGGGGATCGCGAACGGCTTCTCGTCCAGACCATGGAAGAGTCCGGCAAGTCGGTGACGGAGGTGGCGGCGATCTGGGGCGGCGGCGCCGACCGGTCGCTCGGCCTGGTCCGCGAAGTGGTCGGCGGCGAGCTGTTCGAGGCGGCGCTCGCGTCCGGCAAGGGCACCATCATCGCCGCGCCACACCTCGGCTGCTGGGAGCTGCTCAATTACTGGCTGTGCAGCAAGACGCCCATGGCCATTCTGTATCGCCCGCCGCGTATTCAGGCCATCGAGGCTCTGTTACGCAAGGTGCGGGGCAAGCTGGCGCCGGAGCAGGTGCGGGCCGAGGGCGCCGGTGTGCGCACGCTGTTCAAGCGTCTCGGTGCCGGTGGCACGGTCGGCATCCTGCCCGACCAGAAACCGCGCGAAGGCGAGGGCGAGTTCGCGCCCTTCTTCGGCGTGGATGCGCTGACGATGGTGCTGCTGCCGCGTCTTGCGGCTCGCACCGGCGCGACGGTGCTCTTCAGCTTCGCCGAGCGCCTGGCCGATGGCGAAGGCTTTCGAATCCACATCCTGCCGGCGCCCGGAGGCATCGACAGCACGGACCTGAAAGTCGCCTGTGCGGCACTGAATCGTGGCGTCGAGCAATGCGTGGAACGTGCCTTTCCGCAGTACCAGTGGCACTACAAGCGGTTCACGGCGCACGATCGCCCCGACCCCTACAAGGTCAGCTCTTCCGCGACAGCCGGTTGAGGAAAACGGTCATTTCCTTGCCGGCCTGAATGTCGCCGCGACGCGTGGCCGCGTCGACCCCCTCGCGCCATGCGTCGGCCGCGCCTGTCTCGTCGTCTTTCGCGAGCAGCGCCTTGCCGAGCAGTTTCCACGCCGCGGAGTAGTCGCGGTCGAACGCCAGCGCCTCGCGGAACGACGTGGCGGCCTCGTCGTACATCCCGTCGCCCAGAAGCGCGTTACCGATGGAGAAGCGCAGCAGCGCCCCGTCCCTCGGGCCGCCCACCTGAGCTCGCAGACGCTCGACGAGGGGATCGGTCACCGGACTGCCGTCCGTGTGCGCCAATACTCCTGCGGGTAGAGCAGGGTGGGCTGCTTCGGCTCGGGCGGAGCCCGTCCGGATTGCAGCGCGGCCAGCGTGCCGGCATCCCAGATCATGAGCCATCCGGTGCGCGACGGCTGGATCAGCCGGGCGTAGCGGAAGGCTTCCGCGGGCGGATGCTTGGCGTAGGAGATGATGACGCCGTCGGCGTGATGGCGCGCGAAGTCGTCGAGGCTGTCACCGTCGTGCACGGCGTCGTCTTCGTCGTCTTCCATGGGCGCCGCCATACCGGGCACGACGTTGATGCGTGCGATCGGGTGCATCAGGCGGCCGGCGAAGTGGTACTGGCCGTTATACGAGACGCCCAGATTGCCGATGGGGCGCCCGGCCGCGTCGGCCTGCGCCAGGAACTGGGAGGCGGGCGCCAGGTCGTAGCGGTACCAGAGGCCCAGCGTGAACAGGGCATTGAGCGACACGGTGCCGATCAGGCCGGCGAAGGCCAGCCGGCGCATCTCGCCGCGACCGCGCAACAGCAACAGCGCGCCGAGCACGATGAAGATCACACCGAAGAAGCGCGCATACGGCGCCATGCCGGTCAGCCACATGTTGTCCGGGAAGCGCGAAGGCACCACGGACGGCATGGCGAACAAGGCGATAGCGAGCAGGAAGGCGCCGACCGAGAGCGGCCAGGTGCCCAGGGCATAGCTCGTGGCCAGCGCCTTGTGGCGCTCGCGCAGGTCGGCCACCGACGCGGCCACCAGCATCGTGACACCGGCCAGTTCGGGCAGCAGGTAGTACAGCTGCTTGCCGGTGACCAGTGAAAAGACCAGCAGCGCCGGCAGCAGCCAGACCAGCAGGAAACGCAGCCCCGTCTCCAGCGGCTGCCGCATCAGCGCGACAAACAGCGGCGCGATCACGAGGATCAGCAGCAGCTTCTCGGCCAGCGGCGGGAAATGCGCGAACGCGGCGGAAGTCAGCAGGAGCACCAGGGCGACGACCGCACAGGCGATCGCCCCACCGGTGCCGGCGCGCCATGGTTTGCGGAACAGTGCCGTCGGCAGCGCGACGATCCCGCGCAGCCAGCCGCTGAGCGGGAACACGATGACCGGCAGGAAAACCAGGTAGTACCAGGCGGGACGGGCGTGGTTCTGCAGGTCGGCGTTATGCGTTTCGACCACCCGGCCGGCGGTCTGGGTGAAGAACAGACGCTGGCGGTAAGCCTCGCCACCGGCCTGCCCGGCCGGCAGTGCCCAGGCCAGCAGGATCGCGAAGCCGAGCAGCAGGCCGAGCACGCCGAAGCCATACCAGCGTGCCTTGTTCTGCCGAGCCCAGTCGTTCCACAGGGGGCCGAAGAGCAGGGGGAACAGCACGTGCAGGGCCATCACCGGCCCCTTGGTCAGCAGGCCCGCGCCAACGAACAGGCCGAACAGCCACCAGCGGGGCTCCGCACGCGTGGCGGTCGGGGTGAGGGTGAGCAGCGCGGCCAGTACCCAGACGACGAGGAGCACCTCGTACATGATCTGCAGGCCGAACAGAAACGCGTAGGCGAAGCCCATAAGCAGCCACGGCGTGGCCTTGGCCACCCACGGGCGCGTCGGAAAGAGGCGCCCGGCCAGAACGGAGGCCAGTACGAGCTGCGTGCCGCCGAAGAGGACCTCGAGGAGGCGCGGCCACACATCGTTGACCCCGAACACGGCCCAGCCGGCGTGGATCATCCAGAACAGCAGCGGCACCTTTTCACTGTACGGCTCGCCGTTGATGTACGGCACCAGCCAGTGACCGTGCGCCCACATTTCCCAGGCGACCGCGAGGGTCCGCGTGGAAAACATCGGCATCGGACCGTGGGAAAAGATCGCGAGCAACGCCATCGCGGCCCACAGGGGCAGCCATGGCCAGAGGGCGCGGACATGTTCCGATCGGGTATAGGCGCTGTTGGACAAGGGCGTCGTCACCGTTAAGGGATCAGGAATTCTAAACGCTTCACCGGAGCAACGTGTCCAGGGCGTGCCCCAGACGCGCGGGGAACCCGGCCTGATTGGCGTCGTACCAGTTGCGTGCGGCCTCGCCAAGGGCCTCGACCTCGGCATCGGACATACCGACGATGCGCTCGACGCATGCTTCGAGCCCCTCTTCGTCGAACTTCCACAACGTGGCGGCGTTGAGCGTGCCGTTTTCGTGCGCGGGGACGCGCATCCCTCGCGTGTCGTCGACCAGTTCGTTCATCGGCGCACCGTCCGTGACCAGTACCACGGCACCGCAGCTCATGGCTTCGACGATGTAGTGGCCCCAGCCCTCGGCCTCGGACAGGCAGAGGTGGAAACGGTGTGCGTTTTGCAGGCGGTAGATCGATTCCACGTCGGGCAGGAAGGTCACCTGGTGATCGAGGTTCGGTGCGGCCGGTGGTCGGTCCGGTGCGGCCACCGACGGTGACTGGAGCACATGCAGGGTCGGCCACTCCGGGTGCCGGCGCCAGACGTCGAGCAGGCGCTCGGTCCCCTTCATGCGGCTGCCGCCGGCAAGATGCAGGAAGGCGCGGTCGCGTGCGACACCTTCACGACGGCAGTCCGTGCTGATGAATCCGATGTGGGCGGTGCGCAGCCCCATCCCGCCGAACGTCTTCATCGCGCTGTCAGTCTTGCACAGGATGGTGTCGAAACGATGCAGGTGGCGGCGGTCGCGTTTGCTCATCCATTCCGGATGGGGAATGAGCGCATTGCGCCGGGACATCGGCAGGTAGCCCGGGTGCACGTGCTCGATCGTCAGGCCGAGGTCGTAGCGCCGCGGACCGCGGCCGGTCAGCCAGCGCCCGAACATGGCGGCACGCTGCGCCCAGGCCCGCCACGGCCATCCATGATTGCGCTGCGGCGTCCGCGTCACCGTCACCTGGTGACCGAGTTCGCGCAAGGCGTTCTCGAAGAGACGGATATCGTGCGTGAGCCCGCGACCGTTGTCCCAGGCGATGAGGTTGATGTGGGCCATCTCAGGACGCTCCTGCGTCGGTGCGGTGCCGATCGAGCGCGCGTCCGACGTAAACGGCGAGTCCCAGCGTGAGGAAGAAATACAACGAGTGTGGCATCGCCCGATAGAAGACATTGTCGGTGAGGGCGCATAGCGCGTACATGGCCGTCGTCGAGAATCCGGCGCATGCCGGCATGGCGATGGCGTTATCGCGGTTCAGCGCATGCCGCCCGAAATAGATCAGCGAGCCACCGAAGAGCAGCACGAGGACCAGCAGGCCCGGGATGCCGCCCGTCGCCGCCCATTCGAGGTACTCGCTGTGCGGATGGTCATAGCGGACCACCGACGGATTGACCTCGCCATCGGCGATCCGCGCCCGGGCGAAGGGGCCGAACTGGTTCATGCCGACGCCGGTGACGGGGTGCGCGATCACGGCCATTCGTGCGGTGCGCCACATTTCGAGGCGCTCACGCACGGCGCCGGTGGCGTCCTGTTCGCTGTAGGTGGCTACTTCGTCTTTCACGGCGGCCAGGCGCTCCACCATCTCGCCGTGCAGCGTCGTCGCCGCCAGGCCGGCGGCGGCCACACCGATGACCAGGGCCAGCACGCTCTGGCGCCAGCGTCCCGTCCGGCGACCCTGGATCAGCATCAGTGCCGCGAAGACGGGGACGAACGCCAGCAGAGGGCCGCGGCTCTGCGTCAGCAGCGCGCCATAGAAGCCCATGACGGCGAAGACCGCATGCATCGCGCGCTCGCGCGACCGGAGTTCACCCCGCAGGGCCTGCACGATGGCGATGAGTGACAGCACCAGCATGAACATGCCGAATTCGATGGCACCCCATTCGCCGTTGTTGATGCCGTAGGCGCGGTCGATATGCTCGATGTAATGCTGTTCGACGCAGATCAGGCCCAGAACGCCCGCCGATCCGCTGAAGCCGACGCGAAGGGCGGCGGTCCGCAGCGGCAGGGCGAACGTCGCCGCGATGACCAGAAACGCAAGGATGTGCGACGTGACGTCGAACTCGCGCCAGTTCACCCCGTGGGCGCCGACGTTGAGGGCCCAGAAGATGAAGGCGATGGCGGCGGGTACGAGTACGGGCGCCGCGCGGCGGTAGGCGCGACGGACGTCGGCACGCGTCGCGAGCACCCAGAGCCCCGTCAGAAACAGGATCAGCGCAGGGATTGCCTTGGCCTTGACCGGCAAGGCGAAGGACAGCGGCATGATCGCGATGAGCAGCGAGAGGATCCACACGCGCCACGGATTCGTTTTGTCGAGCACTCGGCACCTGCTGGGATCGGAACGGCACGGCGGCCTCGCCGTCACCGGCTCGTGCCGCCGGGGCGGCGCGAGGGCATGGTACTTTAACGGATCGCGGATGCCTCTCCGTGCGGTTCCGGGTGAGCGGCGCCAATTCAGCTTCCGTAAGGACCCGCCCGGGCGATGAAGCTCCTGTTTACCAATTTCCACGCCGGCGACGGTGGCGGCCATACGACTTACCTGATCAGCCTCGCGCGCGGACTGTCGGGCCGGCATGAGGTGCACGTCGCCGCGCCGCCGGGTAGCCGTCTGAATCGCGAGGCCCGCGCGCTTGCCGGCGTGCATGTGCTCGACCAGCCCTATCCGAACGGCCTGGGCAAGCTGCCGGCACGGCGCCGCGCGCGCCAGCAGTTGTCGGCCTATCTGGCTGAGCATCGGTTCGACGTCATCCACGTCAATGGCTCCGCCGACCATCGTCTGGTCATTGCCGCCGTGCGTGGACTGCGCCGTCGCCCGGCCATCGTGCTCACCAAGCACAACTCCAAGCCGATGTCCGGCATCGGAAACGCCTGGCGGGCCCGCGTCGGCACCGATGGCGTCATTGCCGTCTGCGACTACGTGCACCGGCAGGTGATGGCTTCGCCTTATGCGCGCTGCCGTGTGGTCACCGTTTTCAATGGGGTCGACATCGATCGCTTCGCGCCGCGACCTGCCGATACGACGCTTCGTGCCGGATGGCTGGCGCCTGCCACCGCGGAAGCACCGCTGCTGATTGGCAGCAATGCGGGTACGGCCAGCTACAAGGGTTGGATGGACCTCATCGAAGCGCTGGCGTCGCTGGAACCGGCCTGGCGCGATCGCCTTCGTGTCGTCCTTGCCGGCGGTCTTCCCGACGCGGAAGACCGCCGCCGTATCGAAGCCCTGGGCGTGGCATCGCAGGTGCACTTTGCCGGCCGGCTCGACGACGTCCGGCCGCTGGTGGCGACGCTCGATGCCGGATTCGTCCTGTCCTGGGACGTCGAAACGATTTCCTTCGCCTGCCGCGAAATGATGGCGATGGAGAAGCCCGTGCTCGTCAGCGACTACGCCGGGTTGCCCGAAAACATTCGTCAGGGCGAAGACGGCTGGATCGTGCCGGCCCGCGACCGGCATGCGATCGCCGCCGCCCTGCGCCGGCTGGTCGAGGAGCGCGACCAGCTGCCCGCGATGGGCTTCGCGGCGCGAGCACATGCGGAGGCCGAGTTCGGACTGGAGCGTTTCATCGACGCCACCGAAGCGTTCTACCGCGAACTCAGGCTCGCCACGCTGCCGGGTTAGCCCTGTTTGCGCAGCAGGGCGTAGTACATGCCGTCGAGGTCGCCGTCGCCGGGCAGGATCTGCCAGCCGATGGCGGCCGCCTGGCCCACGGGCAGAGTCAATGGCAGCACGGAGGCATCGGCGCGACCGTCGACGAAGGCACCGACCACACCCTCGTTCTCGGCACGCAGCAGTGAGCAGGTGACGTAAAGCAACGTGCCGCCGGGTGCCAGGGTTTCCCAGCAGGCGGAGAGGATGCGGCTCTGTAGTGCCACGAGCGCTTCGATATCGGCGGCGCGGCGATGCAGACGTACGTCCGGTCGGCGGCGAATGACGCCGGTAGCCGAGCAGGGGGCGTCGATCATGACGCGATCGAAGGGTTTGCCATCCCACCAGGCCCGCACGTCGCCCGCGTCGCCGACGATGACGTCGGCAGCGAGGCCGAGGCGGTCCAGATTCTGGGTGATGCGCAGTGCGCGTCGCGCCTCGGATTCCACGGCGACGAGGGTGATATCCGAGCGTTCCAGCGCGTGGCAGGCCTTTCCGCCGGGGGCGGCGCAGGCATCGAGCACGCGCTGGCCGCTGGCCAGATCGAGCAGGTCGGCCGGCACCTGGGCGGCGCCGTCCTGGACGGCGAAGTGGCCTTCGGCGAATCCGGGCAGGCGCGTCACATCGGTGCTGTGGGGGAGTACCAGACCGTCCGCCAGCCACGTGTGCGCGGCGATCTCCTGACCGGCCTCACGCAAGCGGTCGGCGACCGCGTCGCGCCCCGCGCGTCGACGATTCACGCGCAGCATCAGCGGCGGCTCGTGATTGGCCGCAGCCATGACCGCCTCCGCGTGGCCGGGCCAGTCGCGCGCGATAGCCTTGGCCAGCCACGCCGGATGAGCATGCCGCGTGGCCGGCGTCGCATCGAGGTCGGCCAGCAGGGCCTCGCGCTCGCGCTGCCAGCGGCGCAGTACGGCGTTGGCCATGCCGGCAAGTCGCGGGCGGCGTAGTTCGCGCACGGCTTCCACCGTGGCGGCCACGGCGGCATAACCCGGCATCTCGAGGATCTCGAGCTGGACCAGCGCGGTCACCAGCAGGGCGTGGATGACCGGCTCGCTCCGCCGAATGGGTTTGGCCAGGAGGCGGTCGAGCGCGGCGTCGAACCGGGGCCACCAGCGCGCACCTTCATTGAGGAGGGCGGTGAGAAGCGCCCGGTCGCGGGCATCGGGGAGACGGGGGAGAGCCCGGTCGGCCACTTCGCGCAGCGAGTGCCCTGACAGGGCGATATCGGCCAGCGCTTCGGCGGCCAGGGCACGGACCGAGATCGTCCGACTCACGAGACCGCCTGCTTCAGCTCCGGACGCGCATTGAGGTAGTCGACGATGCCGATCCGGCGGCCACCGGGCCGCTGGACGGCAAGCAGGCGCAGGGCACCGTCGGCGCAGGCGATGTCGAGACCCTCGCGCGAGACACGCAGTACCTGTCCCGGCGTGGTTCCGGCCGTCTCCGCGTCGATCGCGCGCGCCGACCAGATACGCAGGCGTTCGCCCGCGATATCGGCTTCCGCGACGGGCCATGGATCGAACGCCCGCACCTTGCGTTCCAGCGCGATCGCCGTCAGCGAGAAGTCGAGGCGAGCCTCGGCCTTGTCGAGCTTGTGCGCGTACTCCACGCCGTCTTCCGCCTGCGTACGGGCGACAAGGGTTTCGCCGTTCATGACACGACGAAGGCCTTCGGCCAGCGCGTCCGCGCCGAGCGCGGACAGCCGGTCGTGCAGACTGCCGCCCGTGTCGTCGCCGGTGATGGGGGTGCGCCGTTCGATCAGTACGGGACCCGTATCCAGACCCGCTTCCATCTGCATCAGGTCGACGCCGGACTCTTCGTCGCCGGCCAGGATCGCCCGCTGGATGGGCGCCGCGCCGCGCCAGCGCGGCAGCAGGGACGCGTGGACGTTCCAGCAGCCCAGCCGTGGAATCGCCAGTACCTTGCGGGGAAGAATCAGCCCGTAAGCGACCACGACCATGAGGTCGGGTGCGTGGGCAGCCAGGCGATCGCGGTCGGCCTGGGCCTTGAACGATTCCGGTTGTTCGACCGGGACCCCGGCGGCGAGCGCCGCTTCCTTGACCGGGCTGGCGGCGAGCTTGCGCCCGCGGCCGGCGGGCCGGTCGGGCTGCGTGTATACGGCCACGACGTCGGCGCCGGAAGTGCGGCAGGCCTCGAAACACGGAACGGCGAAGTCGGGTGTTCCGGCGAACACCACGCGCAGAGGACGACCGGCCACGCTCAGGCGCTTGCCTTGCGCTGCTTTTCCATGCGTTTCAGCAGCATGCCGCGCTTGAGGGGCGACAGGTAGTCGACGAAGACCTTGCCGGCGAGATGGTCCATCTCATGCTGGATGCACACCGCGAGCGGGCCTTCGACGTCCACGAGGATTTCCTTGCCGTCGGCATCCTGCGCGCGAACCTTGACGTGCAGCGCACGGGTCACGTCGGCATAGATGCCGGGAAACGACAGGCAACCTTCCTGATAGACCTGCTGGCCGTCCTTCTCGAGGATCTCCGGATTGATCAGCACCATCGGCTCGTCGCGGTTGTCGCTCATGTCGGCGACGAGGACGCGCTGGTGCACGTTGACCTGGGTGGCGGCCAGCCCGACGCCGTTCGCGGCGTACATCGTCTCGTACATATCCGCGACGAACTGCTTGAGTTCGGCGTCGAAGACGGTGACCGGCGCCGCGACGGTACGCAGGCGGGGATCGGGGAATTCGAGGATGGTGAGGGTGGACACGGTGTCACCTTGAACGTATGCGCGGGCCACTGCGGCGCCTGCCTGACCGCAAATTTGCGGGCAAATCGGCGAAATCCAACCAGCGGCAACCTGTAGGATGAGCCTGTATTCTACGCGCGCGCCGAGGGCCGGGCGAGTGACGCCACGTATTGTGCCCGTTAACGATTCAGTTACACTCGCGACAGCACCGGGGAAGGGGGAAATCCCGCATGATCAAGAAGTTCGCCATGCTGCTCGGCGGCATGTTCTTCACTGTGGCCGTTTATGCCGCAGCGGCACAGCTACGTCCCGACCATCCGGATACCTATACGGTCCGCAAGGGCGACACGCTGTGGGATATTTCCGCCCGCTTTCTGAGCAAGCCATGGCTGTGGCCGGAAATCTGGCAGGCCAATCCCCAGGTCCGCAACCCGCACCTGATCTACCCGGGTGACGTTCTGAATCTTTCGATGACCGGAGGCGGCCCGCGTGTCGGCCTGCAGCCGGGCATCCGCCATGAAGGCGAAGCGGTCGCGGCCATCCCGCTCGGCGACCTGCGCATGTTCCTGAAGGAAATGCGTGTCATGGACGCCGACGCGGTCGAACAGCTGCCGTACCTCGTCGGGTTCGAGGAATCGCACCTGCGCGCCTCGCCGGGCAACAAGATCTACGCCCGTGATCTGGACTCGGCGCAGCTGGGTCAGCGCTGGGCCATCGTCCGCCCGACCAATCGCTTCCGCGACCATGGCGGAAACCCCGGTGGTCTGGACATGCTGAACAACCCGGGCCACGGTTCGTTCGTCGCGGACGAACTGGACAGCGACGCCTCGATGGCCAACAGCCCCTGGCAGGAAGATTCGCGTCACGACACGCACACCGGCAAGGGTGACGATCGCGGTGTCGAGGTATCGGTCATCGGCACGGCGGAAGTCATCGCGACCAAGGGCGACGTGACGAGCCTGGTCCTGGTCGATTCGACCCTGGAAATCCGCAAGGGTGATCGCCTTACGCAGATCGACGAAACGCCCTACGACCCGTACTTCTATCCGCACGCCGCAAAGGGCGTGCCGGCGGACGGCCGCGTCATCGGCATCGCGGACGGCAACTACGCCGGCAGCCGCCAGGTCGTATCGATTTCCGCCGGCTCGGCCGACGGCGTCGACAACGGTGCCACCTTCACGGTGATGGATCAGGGCGAAGTCATTCCCGACGAAGTCAGGGGCAACTACAAGCGCCGCGACACGTCGCCGAAGGTCAAGCTGCCGGACGAGTTCGCGGGCCACATCATGGTTTTCCGCACGTTCGACCATGTCAGCTACGCGCTCGTGATGGACGCACTCCGGCCGATCAAGAAGGGCGAGAAGCTCGTTCTGCCGGAATAATCGCCGGTGGCGTCAAGCCGCCCGCTGACAGTAAGTCGCCGCGCAGTGTCTACACTGCGCGGATGACCGACACCGAAGACCTTCGCGCCTGGCTGATCCTTCTGCGGACCCCGGGCCTCATGCCGCGAAACCTGCGGGAGGGGCTCGTCGCACGTGGCAGCGCATCGGCGTTGCTGGGCTGGCTGACCCGGCACGAGAGCGCCCTGAAACCCGAGGGCCGCGACTGGCTGGCTCAGCCGGACGAAGCTGCGTTGGCCGCCGATCTGGCCTGGGTGAAGGGCGCCGACGACCAGCGCCTGCTGCTGTGCACGGAAGAAGACTTCCCCCCGCAGCTGGAGGCCATCCCGGATCCGCCCGCGGCGCTCTTCGTCAAAGGTGACGCTTCGCTGCTCCTGCGACCCCAGGTCGCCATCGTCGGCGCACGAAAGGCTCAGGTCCCGGGACTCGCCAATGCACGGCGGTTCGCGGCCGGGCTGGCCGACGGTGGCCTCGTGGTGACCAGCGGAATGGCGGACGGCATCGACGGCGCGGCGCACGAGGCGGCCCTGGACGCCGGACAGCCCACCATCGCCGTGATCGGCACCGGCCCCGACCGGGTCTACCCGCGCAAGCACCACGCCCTGGCCCGCCGTATCGCGGCTCACGGGGCCATCGTCAGCGAATACTCGCCGGGTACCGCCGTGCTGCCCCGCCATTTCCCCGAGCGCAACCGCATCATCGCCGGCCTGAGCCTGGGCGTCGTCGTGATCGAGGCCGGCCTGCGTTCGGGGTCGCTGATCACCGCGCGCGTCGCCGGGGAGCAGGGCAGGGACGTCTTCGCATTGCCTGGCTCCATCCACAACCCCCTGGCCGAGGGCTGTCACTCGCTGATCGCCGAAGGCGCCCGTCTGGTCCAGCGTCCCGACGAGGTCCTCGCGGCGCTGGCCCCCGCGGCCATGGAACTGGGGGCTCAGCTGCGTGAGCGGCTGGCCGCCGGCGAGGCGAAGCCGGCCACCGGGCGGGCGAAGCGCGGCCCCTTCGACTGGCGCGAGGATGAGGAATATCGCCGCCTGCTCGACGTCATGGGGTACGATCCCGCTTCTCTGGACGCCCTGGTGGGCACGACGGGTCTCGCTGCGGGGCCATTGTCTTCCATGTTGTTGATGCTGGAGCTGGAAGGTGAGGTCGCAAGCCTCCCCGGAAACCGTTATCAGCGCGTGATGTAAGCATCCGGCGCTTGACAGGCATCACGGTGGTATGCCCCCACTAAATATATACATGCCCTGGGGTCCACTCGCCCCGGCGGCCTTTGGAATCGGTTAACGCATGGCAAAGAACCTCCTCATCGTCGAGTCGCCGGCCAAGGCCAAGACGATCAACAAGTACCTGGGGGCCGACTTCCAGGTGCTGGCGTCGTACGGTCACGTGCGCGATCTGCGACCCAAAGAGGGCGCGGTCGACCCGGAACACGGCTTCGCCATGGCTTACGAGGTCATCGAGCGCAACGAGAAACACGTCGATGCGATCGCCAAGGCGGCCAAGGCGGCAAGCAGCATCTATCTCGCGACCGACTTGGATCGCGAGGGTGAGGCCATTTCCTGGCACATCAGCGAGATCCTCCGCGAACGCGGCCTGCTGGCGGGCAAGGACGTCCAGCGGGTGGTCTTCAGTGAAATCACGCCCAAGGCCATCAAGGAAGCCGTCGCCAATCCGCGACAGCTCTCGCACGACATGGTCGACGCCCAGCAGGCGCGTCGCGCGCTGGACTATCTGGTCGGCTTCAACCTGTCGCCGGTGCTCTGGCGCAAGGTGCAGCGCGGCCTGTCGGCTGGCCGTGTGCAGTCGCCCGCGCTGCGGATGATCGTCGAGCGCGAGCTCGAGATCGAAGCGTTCCAGGCCCGCGAGTACTGGACGATCCAGGCCAACCTGACCCACAAGGACGGTGCGTTCGACGCCCGCCTCGTGCGGCTCGACGGCAAGAAATTCGAGCAGTTCGACCTCACCAACGAGGCCGATGCCACCGCCGCGCGTTCCGCGCTCGAGCGTGCCGCCGCCGGCAATTTCACGGTGGGCGAGGTCGCCAGCAAGGAGCGCAAGCGCCGTCCCGCGCCGCCGTTCACCACCTCCACCCTGCAGCAGGAGGCCGCGCGCAAGCTCGGTTTCTCGACCAGCCGCACCATGCGTGTGGCCCAGGGCCTCTATGAAGGTGTGAGCATCGGCAGCGAGGGCAACGTCGGCCTCATCAGCTACATGCGTACGGACTCCGTGGCGCTGTCCGACGATGCGGTCGCCGAGCTGCGCGGGCTGATCGCCAGCGAATACGGCAAGAACGCCCTGCCTGACGCGGTACAGGTCTACAAGTCCAAGTCCAAGAATGCCCAGGAAGCGCACGAGGCGATCCGCCCGACCTCAGCCATGCGTACGCCGCGCAGCGTCGCGTCGTTCCTCAATGACGACCAGCGCAAGCTGTACGAGCTGATCTGGAAGCGCACCGTCGCCTGCCAGATGATCCACGCTACGCTGAATACGGTTTCCGTGGAATTTCCGGTCGGCGACTCCGCGTTCCGCGCCACGGGCACCACGGTCATCGATCCCGGCTTCCTGGCCGTCTATGAAGAGGGCAAGGATCAGAAGGGTGACGAGGATGAAGATCAGCGTCGTCTGCCGCGCCTGAAGCAGGGCGAGGTGGTGCCTGTCGCCGCCATCGTGGCCGACCAGCACTTCACCGAGCCGCCGCCGCGCTTCTCGGAAGCGAGCCTGGTCAAGACGCTCGAGGAATACGGCATCGGTCGTCCGTCGACTTACGCCAGCATCATCCAGGTGCTGCTCAGTCGCGAATACGTCCTGCTCGAAAGCCGGCGCTTCAAGCCGACCGACGTCGGCCGCGCGGTCAGCCAGTTCCTGTCGGGGCACTTCACCCAGTACGTCGATTACGACTTCACCGCCCGGCTGGAAGACGAGCTCGACGCCGTCAGCCGCGGTGAGGAGGCCTGGGTGCCGCTGCTCGAGCGCTTCTGGCAGCCGTTCAAGACGCTGGTCGACGACAAGACCGAATCGGTCGACCGTAACGAGGCCACCGGTGCGCGCGAACTGGGCGACGATCCGAAATCGGGCAAGCCCGTGTCGGTGCGCCTGGGTCGCTACGGCGCCTATGCCCAGATCGGCACCAAGGACGACGAGGCCAAGCCGACCTATGCCAGCCTGCGCCCCGGCCAGAGCATGCATACCATTACCCTCGAAGAGGCGATGGAGCTGTTCAAGCTGCCGCGCAACCTCGGCCAGTCGGAAGCCGGTGACGATGTCACGGTCGGTGTCGGTCGTTTCGGGCCGTTCGTGAAGCAGGGCAGCACGTACGCCTCGCTCAAGCCGGAAGATGACCCGTACACCATCGAGCTGCCGCGGGCCCTGCAGCTCGTTCAGGAGAAGCTCGAAGCCATCGCGAACCGCATCATCACCGACTTCGGTGACGGCGTGCAGGTGCTGAACGGCCGCTACGGGCCGTACATCACCGACGGTGAGAAGAATGCGCGCATCCCGAAGGACAAGGAGCCCAAGTCGCTGACCGAGGCCGAATGTCGCGAGTTGCTCGCCGCCGCACCGGTCAAGAAGCCGCGTGGTGGTCGCGCCGCCAAGAAAACCGCGACAAAGAAGGCCGCGGCAAAGAAGACGGCAACGACTAAGGACGCCGCGGTGAAGAAGACGGCCGTTAAAAAGACGGCCGCCAGGAAGACTGCGACGAAGAAGACGGCCACGAAGAAGACTGCCACGAAGAAGACGGCCGCGAAGAAGGCCGCCACGAAGAAAAGCGCAACCAAAAAGGCGGCGGTGAAAAAGACCGCGGCCCCGGTATCGAAAACGGCGGCGCCTGCCGCGGACTGATATGCGACGTTTCGATCTTTCCGATGTCGCCCTGGCGGCCGCTCGGCTTCGGCAGGGTGGCGTCATCGCCTATCCCACCGAGGCCGTTTTCGGCCTCGGTTGCGATCCCCACGATCAAGGCGCGTTCGAGCGTCTGTTCGCGCTGAAGGGGCGTCCGCCGACTCAGGGTGTATTGCTCATCGCGGCGGACTTCGCACAGGTCGAGCCGTATATCGATGTAGCCGCCGTTTCTCCGGACATCCTTCGCGATGTCCGCGGCTCATGGCCAGGCCCACATACCTGGGTGTTTCCCCGTAGCGCGCGCGTACCGGCCTGGGTGGCGGGCGCACACGCCGGCATCGCCCTGCGAGTGACGGCGCACGAGCCATCGGCGGCGCTCTGCCGGGCG
This sequence comes from Luteibacter sp. 22Crub2.1, assembly GCF_900167995.1. Classification (NCBI taxonomy): domain Bacteria; kingdom Pseudomonadati; phylum Pseudomonadota; class Gammaproteobacteria; order Lysobacterales; family Rhodanobacteraceae; genus Luteibacter; species Luteibacter sp. 22Crub2.1. The sequence goes on along the minus strand of NZ_FUYT01000013.1, from coordinate 148,195 downwards.
TTCGGCGCACCGCTCGTGTCGACCAGCGCGAACCCGCATGGCGAGCCGCCTGCTCGCGACGTAGCGACTCTCGAGCGCTATTTCGGCGACCGCCTCGATGCTGCGCTGGACGCTCCGCTGGGCGGCCAGGAGCGCCCGACCACCATCCGCGACGCCCTCACCGGCGCTATCATCCGCGCCTGACAGGGGGGAATCACGTTGTCGACCGTTTACGAAATCACCGGGCGCGAGACCGCGCCATCGTTGCCGTTGCTGGTAGGCGCGCCGTCGCGCGCCATCGCCTGGCGTGACGGCCGTGCCGTCACCGCGTCCACCTTCCTGGCCCACGTCCGCCAGGTGGCCGCGTTGCTTCCCGAGGCCGACAGCGCCGTCAACCTCTGCGAGGACCGTTACGCCTTCCTCGTCGCCTTCGCGGCGCTGGTCACGCGTGGCCAGATCAACCTCTTGCCCCCCTCGCGCGCGACGCATGCGGTCGACGAGGTCATGGCCAGCCACCCTGGCTCCTACGCCATCGGCGAGCTGGCCCTGGCGCCCGCACCGGCCGGCTACCTGCGCATGCCGACGCTGGACGATACGTCGTTGGCCGGCGGTGAGGTGCCCTCGATCCCGACGGACGCCGTGGTCGCCATCGGTTACACCTCCGGGTCCACCGGCAGGCCCAAGCCCAACGTAAAGACCTGGGGCAGCTTCGTCGCCAGCAATGCCGGTAACGCCGCGATGCTCGGTGGCACCATCGGACGCGCCTTCGATGTGGTCGCCACGGTGCCCCCGCAGCACATGTACGGCATGGAGATGTCGGTCCTGATGCCGTTGCTGTCCGAAGTGAGCGTCCATTCGGGGCGCCCGTTTTTCCCGGCCGATGTCGCCGCCGCGCTGGCCTCGATGCCGGAACCGCGCGCACTCGTGACGACGCCCGTGCACCTTCGCGCGCTGGTCGAGTCCGGCGTCGTTCTGCCGAGCCTCGCCGCGTTCGTCTCCGCCACCGCGCCGATGCCGGTGGAGCTGGCGCGTGCGGCGGAAGAGCGCTTCGGCGCACCCCTGCACGAGGTGTTCGGTTCGACCGAAACCTGCGTCTTCGCCAGTCGACGTACCGCGACCGACGACAACTGGTCGCTCTACCAGGGTGTGACGCTGCATCCGCAGCCTGACGGGACCCTGGTCGATGCGCCGCAGCTCGCTGAGCCGATCGCCCTTGCCGACATCGTCTCGCTGCACGACGGCGGGCGCCGCTTCCAGCTCCGCGGCCGGAACACCGATCTCCTCGAGATCGCCGGCAAGCGCGCTTCGCTGGGCGACCTCAATCGCCGTCTGCTGGCCATCGACGGCGTGCGCGACGGCGTACTGTTCCAGCTCGACGATGCCGACGCCTCCGGCATCCGCCGCATCGCGGGCCTCGTGGTAGCGCCGGGGATGACCGAGCAGGCCGTACTGGCCGCCTTGCGCCAGGCGATGGACCCGGTGTTTCTGCCGCGCCGGCTGCGCGTCGTGGAGGCGCTGCCGCGCAACGAGACCGGCAAATTGCCGCGCGGCCTCCTGTTGGAAATGCTGGCCGCACGCGGCTGATAGAATCTCCGGCTACTTGTCGGGAGAAGCAGCATGAAGGTCCTCGTTATCGGCGGCGGCGGTCGCGAACACGCGCTTGCCTGGAAACTCGGCCAGTCGGGCCGCGTCGACGAGGTCATCGTCGCTCCCGGCAACGCGGGCACGTCACGCGAGCCGGGCCTCCGTAACGCCTCAGTCCCGGTCACCGACATCGACGGTCTCGTGGCCCTGGCGAAAGCCGAGGGCGTAGGCCTCACCGTGGTCGGCCCCGAAGTCCCCCTCGTCGCCGGTGTGGTCGACCGCTTCACCGCCGAAGGCTTGCGCTGCTTCGGCCCTTCGGCCGCCGCCGCACAGCTGGAGGGCAGCAAGGCCTTCGCCAAGGACTTCCTCGCCCGCCACGGCATTCCTACGGCGCACTACGCGGTCTTTACCGAGCTGGCGCCTGCGCTCGCGCATGTGCGCGGTACCGGCGCCCCGATCGTCATCAAGGCCGACGGCCTCGCCGCCGGTAAAGGCGTGGTGGTCGCCATGACGCTCGCCGACGCGGAAGCCGCGCTCGAGGACATGCTCGGTCAGCAGGCCTTCGGTGACGCTTCGTCCCGTGTGGTCATCGAAGAATTCCTCGACGGGGAGGAAGCCAGCTTCATCGTCATCGCCGATGGCAGGCATGCGCTGCCGATGGCGACCAGCCAGGATCACAAGCGGCGCGACGACGGCGATCTCGGCCCGAACACGGGCGGCATGGGTGCCTATTCGCCAGCCCCGGTCGTGACCGACGAGGTCTCGGCGCGGGTCATGCGCGAGATCATCCAGCCCACCCTTGACGGCATGATCGCCGACGGTGCGCCGTTCACCGGGTTTCTCTATGCCGGGCTGATGATCGACAAGGCGGGCGCGCCGAAGGTCATCGAGTTCAACGTGCGCTTTGGCGATCCGGAAACGCAGCCGATCATGCTGCGCCTCCGTTCGGACCTGGTCGATCTGATCGAGGCGGCGCTGGATGGCCGCGTCGGCGACGTCACCGCCGAGTGGGATCCGCGCCCGTCGCTGGGCGTGGTGCTCGCCGCGGGCGGCTATCCGGGCAAGGTCCGCGCCGGCGATGTGATCACCGGCGCGGAGGGTGACTTCGGTGCGGACGTGAAGGTGTTCCATGCGGGTACGGCCGACAATGCCGACGGGCAGGCCGTCACCGCCGGGGGCAGAGTACTCACCGTCTGCGCGCTGGGCGTGGACGTGGCGGCCGCCCGCGCGTCGGCCTACGAGGCGCTCGGCAGCGTGCGGTTCGCCGACATGTATTTCCGCCACGACATCGCACACCGCGCGCTCTCACGAGCGTGAGGCCGCCACGCTACGTGGGCTAGCGGTTCGAATCGATCGGCAAAGGTTGCCAACGTTCTTCCGCACTGACCGCCGTGTGCCGGAGCAGCCCCTGGGAGATGGCGGGAGAGGCACCCGCAACGGCCGGCACGACGTCGCCCGGCGTCGGTGCCTGCGGATACGACGACCACGGGCGCAGCAGGTGATGGAATGGGTTGCTGCCGATCTCCTGGTGTCGCACGGGGTCGAAGATAGCCCGGGGTACGCCGTCGCGTACATGAAGGCGCCAGGAACCTCCGTCCATGTAGGTGGAGTGCAGGCGGTCGGCGCGCCATTGCCACTGCTTGTTCAGCATGGAGCCTGCGCAGGCTTCTGTCCTGACGCCGCCACCCGCCGGATCCGCCGCAAGGCAGAGCCGGCTCGCGACGTTGCGATAAGTGTGGTCGCTGTCGAGATACCACTGCTGCTCCGCACCGTCGGTGCCGCCTTTGCACGGCGTCAACGTCACGGCAGGCTGGTCCCGCTGTGACTGGGTGAGGCAGTGGCCCTCGCCTGCGAGAGATTGCAACCTGACGACGGGTTGCCGTTCGAGATGCGGCGAGCCGAGATCGATGCGCGTCAGATGCCCGATGCCGGCGTCCTCGTCGCGCCATGTCTCCATCGATGACGTCGGCGCGAGCCGCGTGGAGTTGTCCACCGAACTGCGCGTGGCGATGTCGATGGGACCGCTGTAGCCACCCGGGAGGCGCCACTCCGAGACGGTCTCGATCGTGGCTCGCTGCATCATCGGAGTCGTCGTGGGGAGCTTGAAGAGCCAGCCTGGCCCCACCCGATAGTGCGAGTACGAATACCAGACGTCGCTGGCGATGTCGGGCGCCAGCCGGAAACGCCACAGCGCCGATGCCTCACCCGCGGCGTTCTTCGTGACGGCGCTCTCGGTGAAGTAATCCTTCAGCGTCATCGCGACGCTGCGCTCCGACGTCTGCTCGAATCCCGCGTTGAACGAGACAGGCAGCTTCCCCCATGAGAAGCCGCTGTCTTTCGAAACGGCCGACGTCAGTTCCGCACTCGCCCCCGCGCCCACGCTGGTTTTCACGCCGACCTTGTCCACGAACGTGCGATCGGTCGCGCCGTCCGAACGGGGTGCCTGCGAAATCAGGCGTACCTGTCCTTCCCGCAGGTCCGGTGCGGTCAGGGTGGTCTCCACCTCGTAAAGAAGGGGCAGGGTCAGGATGTTTCCGTAGTTGTCCTCGGGCTCGCGGCCTCCCCACATGTGAAGACCCTGCACGCCAGGCAGCTGGTTGACGACGGTCTTCACGATGACGACCTTCTCGTCGACGCTGGGACTCACTTCCCGGACGACGACGATGTCGTGGTGGATGCTGCGGCCGTTGTCGAAGACGTCGCTGTCGCGCACTTCCATGCGTGGCACGTAACCGCCGACGGTGCGTGCGTCCTGAGCGACGACGGCCGCGAAAGGCGCCGCCGCGAGCACGGTGGCGACAAGCCAGGGTTCCGGGTGGCGCGTGGGGTCCGGTGCTCTCTTCCTTCTTGTCATGGGTTGTCTTCCTTGGATCGTGGGCAGTCACGCCGGTCAGGATGGCATCTGCTTGCAGGCGGCGACGTAGGAACCCGACGTTGCTGTCCGTGAGGTTTTTCCTGAAAACGCAGCGCACCGCGACGAGACCGGGTGTACCGGCCACGGTGACCCATGTCTCAGCTACACTCCGGAAAAATCAGAGGGTCGATCACGGATGTCCCAGTTCTCACTGCTCGCCACGCGCCGCTTCGCACCCTTTTTCTGGACCCAGGCGCTGGGCGCCTTCAACGACAACGCGTTCCGCAACGCGATGGTGATGCTGGTCGCCTTCCAGATGAGCCTGCCGGACGCCGAGGTTTCGCTATACACGAACCTCGCGCCCGCGCTCTTCATCCTGCCGTATTTCCTGTTCTCCGCCACGGCGGGACAGCTGGCCGAGAAGTTCGAGAAAACCCGGATCATCCGTTACGTGAAGCTCTTCGAAATCGCAGCGATGACCATCGCGGCCGTCGGCTTCTTCACTCACCACGTATCGCTGCTGCTCGTCGTCCTGTTTCTGATGGGCATCCATTCGACCGTCTTCGGCCCGATCAAGTATTCGATTCTTCCGCAGACCCTCGATCGCAGCGAACTCGTCGGCGGCAACGCGCTGGTCGAGATGGGCACGCAGCTTGCGATGCTGATCGGCATGATCGTCGGCAATTCGCTGATGCTGATCGCCGGCTACGGAACGCTCGCGGCATCGCTGACGACCATCGCGATCGCCGTGACCGGTTACCTCGTCAGCCGGTCCGTACCTCCCGCGCCCGCGACCGCGCCCGATCTGAAGTTCAACTGGAACCCGTTCAGCGAAACCTGGCGGGTGCTGAAGATCACGAACGCCGATCGCGCGGTCTTCAACGCCGTGCTGGGCATCTCGTGGTTCTGGTTCTTCGGCACCGTGATGATCGCGCAGCTGCCAAACTACACGCGTCACGTTCTCGGCGGGGACGGTTCGGTCAATACGCTCGTGCTGACGTTGTTTTCGCTGGGTACGGGCGTGGGCTCGCTCATGTGCGAGAAGCTCTCGGGCAAACGTGTCGAGATCGGTCTGGTGCCGATGGGCGCGTTCGGCCTGACCGTGTTCGCCGTCGATCTGTACTTCGCGCGGCCCGGTGTGACACCCGGCGCCTCGCTCGACTGGCTGGCCTTTCTCGCCATACCGGGCGCGTGGCGCGCCGCGCTCGACCTGACCATGATCGGAGCCTTCGCGGGCTTCTACGTCGTCCCGTTGTTCGCCTTCGTGCAGAGTCGCGCGCCTCGCGACCGCCTGTCGCGCGTGATCGCGGGCAACAACATCGTCAATGCGCTTTTCATCTGTGCCGCTTCCGGCTTCGGCATCGGCCTGACGGCGCTGGGACTTTCCGTGCCGACGATCTTCCTCGTGACGGGGCTGATCAACATCGCGGTCGCGGTGTATATCTTCACCCTCGTTCCCGAATTCATGATGCGCTTCATCACCTGGGTGCTCGTGCACACGCTTTACCGGGTGCGGGTGGACGGTCTTAAGAACGTGCCGGACGAAGGTGCCGCGCTGGTCGTGTGCAACCACGTGAGCTTCATGGATCCGTTGATCCTGATGGCCAGCGTGCGCCGCCCCATGCGTTTCGTCATGTACTACAAGATCTTCAACATCCCGGTGCTGCGCTTCGTCTTCCGCACCGCGAAGGCGATTCCCATCGCCGGGCGTAACGAGGATGTGGCGCTGATGGACAAGGCGTTCGACGAGATCGACGAGGCGCTGGCGGCCGGAGAGGTCGTCTGCATCTTCCCGGAAGGTGGTCTGACGCGCGACGGTGACATCCAGACCTTCCGCCCTGGCGTGGACCGCATCCTTGCGCGTCGGCCGGTACCCGTCGTGCCGCTGGCGCTGCGAGGCATGTGGGGCAGTATCTTCAGTCGCCGTGACGGTGCCTTGCGCCGTGCGCGTCTGCCGCGCCGGTTCTGGTCGAAGATCGAACTGGTGGGTGGTGCACCGCTGCCTGCGGAGGCCGCGAATGCGGCGTCACTGGAAGCGCGTGTCAGTGAACTGCGGGGCGACAAAGCCTGAGGGCATCGCCGGCGCGTTGAGCGCCGGCGATTCGATTCTCCTGCTTCAGCGACTGAGGGCGATCGTCTGCCAACGCTCCGCTGCCGGTACACGACGGTAGCTCAGGTAGCTGTCCGGCACCGTCGGCGAATTCGTCGACAGGCGCGGAATGGTGCTGCCAGGTGACGGTGCCAGCGGATAGTTGCTCCACGGCGGCAGCAACGCGTTTTCCGTGTTGACCACGACTTCGTCATGTCGCATGTCATCGAACTTTGCGATGAGGGAGTCATTCGACACTTCGAGGCGATGACGCGTGCCCCCTTCCATCAGGGACATGACGCGATCCGCGGCCCACTTCCAGCGCTGGTTGTGACGAAGGGCGCACTTCGCCGTGCCGACCGTGCCACTCTTCGTGTCGATCTGAAGGCACTGCGCACTCTCGCGGTTGCGGTATCGGCCTTCCGAATCCATGTTCCATTGCTGGGCGAGATGGCTTTCGGCGTTGTCGCATTCCATGAGCTGGGCGGCGCCGGCTTTCTCGTCAAAGGGGCCCTGGGTGATGCACAGGCCTTCGCCGCTGCTCGACTGAATCAGCACCGTCGGGCTGGACGTGAGAAAGGGTGAGCCAAGGTTGATCTTTACCACCTGCGTCGGCTGCGCGGGTACCTGGCGGAGATGCGCCCACGGATCGTTGCCCTTGTGCCAGAACCACCATGGAATGTCGGCCGTGTAGTCGGGATGGACATCGGAACTGCGGTCCCAGGAAAGGCCCATCGATCGGTTCCATCCGTAACGTCGATTCTCGACACGGCCGCCCGTACCGATCAGCAGATTTCCTTCGTAGTCGCCACGGACTCGCCATACCGACATCAGCTGGGCGGAGGCTTTGCGCATCATCGGCGTCACCATCGCCGTGCTGACTTTGTACTTGCTCTTTGCGTTGAAGTAGCCGGGGTTGCCTGCGACATCGTTGGCGAGGTGCATGTTCCAGGTCACGCCCTGGGCTCTGCCATAGTTCTCGGTCACGGCGTCGATGTAATAGGACTCCGTCTCCATCGATACCGAGGTGGCGTCGGTGTACGTGCGATTGGCGGAGAACTCGAACGGGACCTTGCCGATGGCGGAGATGCCGATACCCTTGAGTGCATCCTCGGCATTGGATGCGGTGCTGACGCCATAGGACGTGCTCACTTCGCTGCTCTTCGCAACGGTACGATTCACGTCCGGCGAGGTGTCGGGAACCATCCGGTCCAGACGGAGCTCCGGGCCACGGTCCTTGCCTTCCCAATCCACAAGCGTTCTGAATTCGTAGCGACCCGCGATGGCGAGGAAGTCGTGGATACCATCACGCTCGAAGGCGGGGCGGTTTTTGCCATAGACGCCGTTGTCCCATGGCGCGATATCGACACTCGCCTTGACGACGATGACCTTGCTGTCCCCGCTGGTGCGCGCATCGCGCAGTACGACGATGTCGTGGACGACCTTGTTGCCATGGGCGCTGATGGGTTTGTAGCGGAAGCGCTCGTGCGGCACGTGGTCGGGTATGTCGTCAGGCGCGGAGTGCGCACCGTTCAGGGTGCCGCTGCGCGCGAATGCCCTGAACGCTGGAGCCGCCGCCAGCTCGCGATAAAGCTGTTGGGACGTTTCGACGTCGGCTGTCATGTCGTCGAGCGTCGAGACTTCCAGTACGCCATCCTTGCCACGCCTGTACAGCGATGTCCGTCCCTGGCCTTCGATGCCGAAGACTTCCGCCTCATGACGGGTGGTCCCTTCGGGCGAGGTCACCAGTACGCCGATGCCCTCGTGGAGAGCCCTGCTTGCAAGCGAACGAACGGTTGCGTCGCTCAGGGCGTCACCGGAGATCCACGCGACGACGGGTTCTCGCTCCGCGGCGGCTTCCCGGTAGGACAGGCCGCGGAGCTCGTCGGGGGTTCGCCAGCGAGCCGGATCGCGTTGAGCCGTGGCCATGGCCTCGGGGAGGGTCTTCAGTCGCAGGAAGCGAACGGCGCTGTCGTTCGGTGTGGGGGAAGGCAGCGAGTGGGCGTCTACGCCAGAGCTCAGGCTGGCCAACAGGACCAGGGCAAGGGTGCGGGTTTTCATGGTCGCCATATCCTTGGCAGGGGGGAGTACGAAGCGTGCCGCTTTCCCCTACGAAGCGAGGTCAGTCCTTCGCCCCGAATTTGGCTCAGTCACCCCATCGCTAACACGTAGGGCTTTGCCTCGGATCGGCGTAAGTCGATATATCACGCCACCCAGGCGGCCAACACGATCAACGCGACCACTGCCAGCCAGACCACAAGCACGCGCCGTATGACCCGGCGCGCATCTTCGAGTTCAACGACGGGGTCGCTGACGTCCTGCGCGTAGCCATCGCCGGCTTCCACGTCGGCATCGACACCGGCACGGGCGACGGCACCCAGGAAGTCCGGATCCAGCCGTGAGCGCGGGCTGCCCGAGGTGCGATGCCACTGTTTCCAGGCACCCATGACGGCATCGAAGTCGGAAACCAGCGCCATCGCGAAGACCATGAGGTGCGCGGGAATCCAGTCGAGCGCATCGGCCAGGCGACGTGCCGCGGTACGCGTGTCCGTGTCGACGGATAGCGACGCGTCGCGACCCAGCAACTGCGCAAGACGGTAGCCGAGCGCGCCGGCCGGACCGAGCAGCAGGAACCACAGCAGCACGCCGAAGCGACGGCGCAGCGCGCCGTAAAAGGCCGCCTCGACCAGAACCGGCGCAAACCACGGAAGGGTCTCTTCGTCGTGGCGGAGCGCGATCAGGGCCTCGTCGCGGCGAAGCGTATCGCTCGCACGCAGGATCGCGTCGATATCGGTCTCGATTTCGCGGGGTCCGAGTGCGTAGGTCAGGACGACGATCGCGAAAGCCAGCCATGCCAGATCGAAGAAGGGCAGGGCGCGGAGTACGCCTGCGATGATCGCCGCCGCGATGACGGGAACCAGCAGCACGACCGCGACGCGACCTGGACCGGAAAGATCGCTCAAGCGGGAGACCCAGCCCCGGAACCAGCGGTCGTCACGCCAGCGCGCCAGCCGGGGCACGCTCCAGACGATGGCCAGGGAGATGAGAATCGCGAGGAGACGTAGAGCCATGGCAAGCGGAATCCGCAGATCGATGGCCCGATTGTAGGCGAACCGTCAGCGGGCCGGCGAACTCGCGATCAGTTCCTCGAGGGAGATATTCCGCTGCGCCAGCCAGTGTTCGATCAGGCGATACGAGACCGAAAGCGGAGGCGGTACGCCCAGTTCACCCGAGCGCATGCCGGAGACGATGTCCTCGGCCGTGAACCAGCGGGCATCTTCCAGCTCGTCGTCGCGGAGGACGATCTCGCGGGTTCTGGCCGTGGCCGTGAAGCCGACCATCAGGGACGCCGGCAGGGGCCAGGGCTGTGACGAGTGGTAGGTCGCATGAAGTACCTCGACGCCGGACTCTTCGCGCACTTCGCGCCTGACCGCATCCTCGAGCGACTCGCCCGGCTCGATGAAACCCGCCAGTGTGGAATACCGGCCCGCCGGCCAGCCGCGCTGTCGGCCCAGCAGGCAACGGTCGCCGTCCTCCACGATCACGATGATCGCGGCGTCGGTGCGGGGAAAATGCATGTGCGGACCGTCGGGATTCGTGCACTGCACGCGATGTCCCGAAGCCACGACGAGCGTGGGAGCACCACAGAGACTGCAGAAACGCGTCTGCCGCTGCCAATGCGTGATGCCCTTGGCGAACGCGAAGAGTCCCGCTTCGAAGGCCGGCAGGATCAACCCGGCTTCGCGCAGCGACATGCGTCGCGCGGAGGTCAGGTCGACGAAGATCTCAGCATGCGCCTCGTCGAGCACCAGCGTGAACCATGCCGTTCCGTTGGCGATCCCCAGCAGCGTGGAGACCACATCGCCGAAGCGTTCGGCCCGCATCACGGGAGTCATCCACTGAGGATGCTCGCCACGCTCGTCGACGAAGGCCTGCCCTTCGCTGTCAAGCACCAGAAAGCGCGTGTCGTCGGCGCGTTCGGTTTCTTCGACCCAGAGACGGTCGTCGCGGCGCTCGGCCATCCGGTCGATAGCGACACCGGCGAAGACGTTCTCCCGCACGCGACCTTCTACGGACGTGTGGCGCTCCGTGCCGGAGCTCACGCGGTACGACCGGTCATGCGCTGAACGAGGAGCCGCAGCCGCACGTGGTCTTCGCGTTGGGATTGCGAATCACGAACTGCGAACCGCTGAACGACTCGGCGTAATCGATCTCGGCGCCGGTCAGGTACTGCAGCGACAACGGATCGACGACGAGGGTCACGCCCTCGCGCGATACGGCCAGGTCGTCCTCGGCCTGCTCTTCGTCGAAGGTGAAGCCGTACTGGAAACCCGAGCAGCCGCCTCCGCTGATATACACGCGGAGCTTGAGCGAGGGGTTGCCCTCTTCGTCGATCAGCTCGTGCACCTTTCGTGCGGCGGCCTCGGTGAAGATCAGGGGCGAACCCGCCGAGCGGTAATCCGGCGCGGCTGCCGACGGAGCCATGGGGAAGGGGTTGTTCATGCCTCCCATAATGGCGCCGATCGGCTACAGGTCAAGCCTCGGACAGCGTCGGGGTCTTCTCGATACCCGCCTGGGCCAGCTGCCGTACGGTCGGGGGCGCCCGATGGATCATCTTGCCGTTGACCTGTGCACCGGCGGCCATTTCCAGCACCTGGTAGTGAACGTCGCCTTCGATACGGGCCAGCGGCGCCAGTTCGAGCCTTTCGGACACATCGATGTCGCCGGTCACGCCGCCGTTGATGCTTGCGTGTGGCACCTCGATCCGCCCGGTGACGCGTCCCGTCTCACTGATGGTGAGAAAGCCGTCGCTACCCGTGTCGGCGTGGACGGAGCCCTCGACCGCGCCATCCAGGTGCAGCGAGCCGCTGAAAAGCACGTCTCCACGAATGATCACGCCCCGCGCGATCAGGCTCGTGGCGGCGATGCCGACGGCTGGTCCCTGATTCTTCCCCTTACTGTTGAACATCGCTTGCCTCGTCGTTGCGTGTTGCGTCGGCCCAGGCCACGGTGGCGCTGACGGCGTCGTCCCCGGCAGGCCGTGCCTCGAGGCGCAGCCGCGTCGGCTGAAATCCAGCCGGCAGCGTGAAGCTGCCCTGGATCTGTTGAAAATACCGGAAGGCGAAGGGCAGGCCATCCACGGATGCGGCCTGGCCGAGAGCGGCGCCCTCGAGCGTACGCACCTTGTTGTCCTGGATACCCTCGACGGCGAGGTGGATGTCGCCCTTGACCTCATCGCCCCGGCGCGCGTTCTGAGTCAGGGTGATCATCACGTTCCAGGCGTTCGGCGTGCCCTTGATCGCCGTGGTGCGTGTGCCCTGGATTTTCAGCCCGTCGCGCTGCCCGTTACCGCCGACCAGGCGCGAATAAAACGCCAGATCCGTGCGCAGGCCACTGATCTCCTCGTCGCGCTCAGCAAGGTTCCGCTTCAGCTCCCGCGCGGCGATCTCGCTGACCTGGCCCGCTCGCTGCAGGTTGGCCACCTGCTGGCGCAGGTCTTCAGCCTCGGTCTCGTGCGCCACGATGCGGCCATGGCCGGGCGTCCCGGCCGGCGCCCTGCCCGCCGTCAGGCTCCAGGTCACCAGCGCGGTCAGGAGCAGGCTGCCCAGCCACGCGGCTCCCATCAGCAGCCGCTTTCGCCGCTCGACGGACATGTCGTCGAGACGGCGCACGACGAAGCGAGGTGGATGGCTTGGGGCCATGAATGGATCCGTGGAGAAGGCGTGAAGGCCGGATGGTATAGCCCCCGGCTTCCGCCGCGGTCAAGGAACCCACTCTCGTTCCACGAAAAAGGCCGCCTTGCGGCGGCCTTCCGGGGCGTCGAAGCGACCTGATCAGTGCTTGTCGAGCGAGCCGACCTTGCTGAGCATGTAGCGCTCCGGACCGATGTCCGAAATCAGACTGAACTGCGTCTCCAGCCAGTCGATGTGCTCTTCTTCCTGGCCCAGGATGAACTTGAAGAGGTCGCGGCTGACGAAGTCGTGGATGCCTTCGCTGTAGGCAATGGCCTCGCGCAGATCCTTCGTCGCGATCATTTCGAGATCCAGGTCGCCCTGCAGCGCTTCGACCACGTTCTCGCCGATGCGCAGCTTGCCCAGGTGCTGAAGGTTCGGCAGGCCGTCGAGGAACAGGATCCGCTCGATCAGCTTGTCGGCGTGCTTCATTTCCTCGATGGACTCCTCGTACTCGTGCTTGGCGAGTTCGTTGTAGCCCCAGTCCTTGAACATCCTGTAATGCAGGAAGTACTGGTTGATGGCGGCCAGCTCGTTGTAGAGGACCTTGTTGAGGAATTCGATGACCTTCGCGTCGCCCTTCATGGGGGTGTCTCCCTGGATATTCAGCGGCGACTATACGACTCGCGGAGAAGCGATGACGTAACGAGAATGAAGACGGTTTGCGTCCGCAAAGGCGGGCGCGAGATCAGGCCGGGGTAGGGAGAAAGCTCAGCACCGGGCGCATCTCGGAGACCGCCTCACGGAGGCATTGCCGGGCCTCGGACTCACAGGCGCCGCAGCAGTCGGAACAGCCGGTGCGGGCCTGTAGCTCGGCGAACGATTCGACACCATCGGCCGCGGCGCGGCGAATGGCGTGGTCGGTGACGGCGTTGCACATGCATATGTACATGGGTCGGCATTCGAATACGAATGCGAACGATTGTCAACTACACAGATGTGAAATTCAGCCGCGAGGTGACCGCGCCATCATTCGCCGCCGCGGGCGAGCCGTTCGGCTTCGGCCTGCTGTGGGCAGGTGCCCACCGTGACCGAGCAGACGGTCTCGACCGTGGGTGCGAACTGACGTAAGGCGCGCTCGTACACCTGGCGTTTGAAGTTCACCACGTGGTTGGCGGGATACCAGAAATCGACCCAGCGCCAGAGGTCGAACTCCGGCCTTTCGCAGGCATCCAGGCGAAAGGTGTCCTCGGTGCACTTGAGGCGCAGCAGGAACCACACCTGCTTCTGGCCGATGCAGGTGGGGCGCTGATGGTGTCTCACGAAGCGGCTGGGCAACCGGTAGCGCAGCCAGCCACGGGTCTCGGCGAGGACTTCCACGTGCTTGGCGAGCAGGCCGGTCTCTTCTTCCAGCTCGCGATACATGGCCTCCAGCGGCGTTTCGTCGCTGCGCATGCCCCCCTGAGGAAACTGCCAGCCGTCGCGATTGACACGGCGCGCCCAGAACAGGCGCCCGTCCCCATTGAGGAGAACGATGCCCACATTCGGTCGATAGCCATCTGCGTCGATCATCCGCCCTCCGCGAATCCATGCCGCGCGCCAGCCTTGCAGGCCGGAAACGTGCGCGATGGGCCCGATTCAACCACAGCGCGAGAAGACGGGGCAAGGCACCACTTGAACGGAAGCTCAGCCCCGATTAAACTGCCCGGCCTTCGTGAGCCTCGCTTACGAACGACCAGGTTCCATGGCTAGGTAGCTCAGCTGGTCAGAGCGCGGCACTCATAATGCTGAGGTCGGCGGTTCGAGCCCGCCTCTAGCCACCAAAACGAGAAAAGCCGCATCGTCACGATGCGGCTTTTTTTATGCCTCAGGCAGCCGACAGGTCGACGTCCGCGACCCGCTCGTCGGGACGGGTCGGAGGCCCGTCCAGCACGGCCCTCGCCAGTTCCACGACGTTATGCACGCGCAGCTTCGCCATCAGATTGGCGCGGTGGAGTTCCACGGTCTTCGGGCTGATCCGGAGTTCGCTGGCGATGACCTTGTTGAGCTTGCCGCTCATGATTCCGTCGAGCACCTGCGATTCCCTTCGCGTCAGGCCGAGGTCCGGACGCGTGGCGGCGATCGAGACGGGGCTGGCCGGAGGAGAAGAATCCGCCGCCACGCTCTCATCATCGGAGAGGGGCATCAGGAAAACGGCCTGGAACGCACCGCTGGGTGCTTCCAGGCGCTGCCGGGTCACGCGATAGCGGCGAGGCTGGCCGTGCGGATCGCGGAAGGCGAATTCGTCGGCGCCGCCGGAAGGCTCCAGGTGGTCGGCGATCCAGCGCGGTCCGGCTGTTCCGCGGCCCACGCCAAACTCCCGCCGGAATGCGGCGTTGACCATCACCGCGCGCCCGCCTTCATCGCGCCACACCACGCAGGGCATGGGCAGGGCGGCAAACACTTCTTCGGCCAGCCCGCACTGGTGCGGGCGGTCGAGCGAGTCACGACCAAGGCACATGGATGCCTCCTCAGTGAGCACGAATCCCCTCAACGGACGCCCCCCGGCTCCGTCGGACAAGTTACCACTGCAACCGTTCCGGTCGTAAAAGTCCACGAAACGACGCCCTGACGGTTCGAAAATGCGAACCACGTCGTGAAGGCGGTCGCTGAGATCGTTTGAAGCCCGGTCCGCTACACTGTCCAGTCATCAGAGATCGATTCACCCTCATGCGTATCTATAAGACGTTCAACATCGAGGCGGCGCATCGCTTGCCGAATGTGCCCGAAGGCCACAAGTGCGCGCGGCTGCACGGTCATTCGTTTCGTGTGGAACTCCACGTGGAAGGCCCGGTCGACCCCGTCTTCGGCTGGGTCATGGACTTCGGCGACCTGAAGGCGCGCTTCCAGCCGCTCTACGACCGCCTCGACCACAACTATCTCAACGATATCGAAGGTCTCGAGAATCCGACCAGTGAAAACCTCGCGCGCTGGATCTTCCAGCGGCTGCGTGTCGACGTGCCGGGTCTGGCCAAGGTCGTGGTCAACGAGACCTGTACCTCGGGTGCGGAATACACGGGCGACTGAGGCAAAGGCTGTCATCGCAACAATTAGCGGTTGCTGCGCCGCCGCAGACGGGTCTACACTCCGGCACCTCCCCGTTCCCCACGGATGCACTCGATGCCTCACGTAAACGGTTACGCCGATCTTGCCCGCTTCGTCGAGCAGGCCACTTCCGCGCAGGCCCTGGCCTGGCGCGGCATGGAGCGCGTGGCCGACCTGCACCTGCAGGCGATGGAAGGGCATGCGCGTGCGGCATCCGGCCTGATGGCCGATGCCATGCTCGCTACGGATGCGAACGCGATGCGCGCCATCATGGCGCGCGGTGGGGACCTCCAGCGGGAAGGCGTCGAGCGTGCCGCATCGGCCGCCGGTGGCATATTCGACGTGGCCGTTGAGACGGCCACCTCGCTCGGCGCGCTGGTAGGTCAGCCCGCCAGGGCCTGATCCACCGCCGCTCCCTCGCCAACGACGCGACGGACGGTCGCGCCGGCGGGTGGTTATTGGACTTTCGTCGCTTGTCCCGTCGTTTACGGCGCTGGTATACTTTTCCAGATTAGACCGTGGCCCGTTGAACCAAAGGTGCCGCCTCGAGCGAAACCACGGGAGCCTCGCGTTGCTCAACAGTCTTGCCGCCGGTCGTCATCTCGCCATGCGCGTCGTTATCGCGCAGATCGGGGTGGCTATCATCGCGGGACTCGCTTTTTCACTGCAGGGGCGTGCCGCCGGACTGGCCGCGTTTGCAGCCGCCCTGATCGTCGCTATCGCCAACGCGCTTTTTGCAGCGCGAGCGTTCAGCGCGCTGGGTGGAGGCGCGGCGACGTTCGTGAGGTTCCTGGTGGGAATGATCCTTCGCTGGATCGTCCTCGTCGGCGGGCTGGCGCTCATTCTGGTCCAGTGGAAACTGCCGTTCCTGCCCGCGCTCGTGGGGTTGGTCGCGGGTTTCACGGTCAACGTATTTGCATTCAGATTCAAGGGTTGAGGCATGGCGAGCGAACCGCAAGGCGGTCTGACCGAATACATCCAGCACCACCTGAACCACATGACGGTGAATTTCAGCGCCGATCATTTCTGGTTCTGGAACATCCGCCTCGACTCGATCGTGGTGTCCTTCGTGCTGGGCGCCATCTTCTGCCTGTGGTTCTGGCTGTTCGCCCGCAAGGCGACGTCGGGTGTCCCGTCCAAGGGTCAGGCGCTGGTCGAACTCGCCGTCGAATTCGTCGACACTCAGGTGAAGGACACCTTCCACGGCGACCGCCGCACGGTCACGCCGCTGGCGCTGTCGATCTTCATGTGGGTGTTCTTCATGAACGCGATGGATCTGCTGCCGGTGGATCTGCCCGGCTGGCTGGTGCATACGTTCAGCGGTGCCGAAGTCGCGCATCACACCTATTTCCGCCAGGTTCCCACGGCTGACATCAACACCACGGTCGGTCTGGCCCTCGCGGTGATCCTCATCGTCATCGGCCACGGCATCAAGGCCAAGGGCGGCTTCGGTTTCGGTAAGGAAATGCTCACCGCGCCGTTCCATGCGGAGAGCATGGGCGCCAAGATCGTCCTGCTCATCCCGAACCTGCTTCTTAACGTCGTCGAGACCCTGTCGAAGCCCGTGTCCCTCGCGATGCGACTCTTCGGCAACATGTACGGTGGCGAACTGGTGTTCATGCTGATCGCCGGCCTGATGGTGAGCTGGATCGGCTTCGTGCCTGGTGTCGTGTTCAACACGGCCTGGGCGATCTTCCACATCCTGATCATCGCCCTCCAGGCGTTCATCTTCATGATGTTGACGATCGTCTATATCGCCACGGCACGTGAACACCACTAACTCACCGCACCGACGTTAGACCGCTTAGTCCAGTTTCGTTTCGTTTCCACCCATTCGTCATTCTTAGATATCCCAGGAGAACACCATGGAACTCACCGCACTCTTCGCACACGTGCAGGGCATGACCGCCATCGCCATCGGCGTGATCATCGGCCTCGGCGCGCTCGGCGCCTGCCTCGGCATCGCGATCATGGGCTCGAAGTTCCTCGAGTCGGCCGCTCGTCAGCCGGAACTGGTTCCGCTGCTGCAGGGCCGCATGTTCCTGCTCGCCGGTCTGATCGACGCCGCGTTCATTATCGGCCTCGCCATCGCCCTGCTGCTCGCCTTCTCGAACCCGCTGATCGGCGTTCTGCGCACCGCCGCCGGCGGCTGAGCAAGCGTTCGTCTTCGTCGCCGTGGCGTAATGCGTCACGGCGACCGTCAGTACCCCAGCGTTCGGAGTCTTTGGAGAGATCATGGAAATTAACATGACCTTCCTGGGCCAGATGATCTCTTTTGCGATCCTGGTCTGGTTCACCACCAAGTTCATCTGGCCCCAGCTCAACGGTGCCATCGAAGAACGCCAGAAGAAGGTGGCCGAAGGGCTCGCCGCGGCGGAGCGCGCCCGCGCCGAGCTGAAGGATGCCGACGCCAAGGTCGCCACCGAGATCAAGCAGGCCCGCGTGCAGTCGACGGACATCATCGACAAGGCGCAGCAGCAGGCCAACCAGATTCTCGAGAAGGCCCGCGCCGACGCGATCGAAGAGATCAACCGCCTGAAGGCTTCGGCCCAGGACGAGATCGCTTCGATGGCCCAGCGTGCCCGTGAGCAGCTTCGCGAGCAGGTCGGCGCCCTCGCCGTCCGTGGCGCGGAGAAGATCGTGCAGCGCGAAATCGATCCGGCGGCCCACAAGGCCCTGCTCGACCAGCTCGCTGCCGAGATCTGATCATGGCCCAGGCGCTCACCCTCGCCCGTCCCTACGCACGCGCCGCCTTCGAAGTGGCGCATGCGTCGGGTTCGCTGGCCGACTGGTCGTCGGCGCTGAACTTCGCGGCGCTCGTCGCCGCGGACCAGCGCGTCGCCGGCCTCGGCAACGATCCGCGCGTGCTGCCGACCCAGCTGGTCGCGCTGCACCTGCCGCAAGGCATGGCCGCCGAGGCGCCGTTCGCCCGCTTCCTCGAGGAGCTCGCGGAAAACGGCCGCATGGCGCTCCTGCCGGAAATCGCCTCGCTGTACGACGACTACAAGCGTGAGTCGGAGTCGACCCTGCTGGTCAAGGTCACGAGCGCGATGGATCTCGACGCCGCCGAGTCGGACAAGCTTCGCGTTTCGCTGAAGCGCCGCTTCAAGCGTGAGATCGAACTGGATACGCACGTCGATCCGGCGTTGCTTGGCGGTGTCGTCATCGACACGGGCGAGCAGGTCATCGACGGTTCCGCGCGAGGCCGCCTGCAGCGGCTGGCCAGCGCGCTGACGCACTGATTCTCATACCACCGGGTGCCGTGAAAGCGGCGCGACCCAAGGAACCGACCATGTCCAGCACCACACTGAATCCGTCCGAGATCAGCGAGCTGATCAAGACCCGCATCGAGCAGTTCAAGCTCGGCGCCGAGGCACGCAACGAAGGCACGATCATCAGCGTGTCCGACGGCATCGTGCGCATCCACGGCCTGGCCGATGTGATGCAGGGCGAAATGATCGAACTGCCGAACGACACCTACGCCCTCGCGCTGAACCTCGAGCGCGACTCGGTCGGCGCCGTGGTGCTCGGTGAATACCAGCACCTGCGCGAAGGCGATGCCGCCAAGACCACCGGCCGCATCCTCGAAGTGCCGGTCGGCCCGGGCCTGCTCGGCCGCGTCGTCGACGCGCTGGGTAACCCGATCGATGGCAAGGGTCCGATCGACGCCGCGGGCAGCAGCCCGGTCGAGAAGGTCGCTCCGGGCGTCATCTGGCGCCAGTCGGTCGACCAGCCGATGCAGACGGGCTACAAGTCCATCGACTCGATGATCCCGATCGGCCGCGGCCAGCGCGAGCTGATCATCGGCGACCGCCAGACGGGCAAGACCGCCGTCGCGATCGACGCGATCATCAACCAGAAAGATTCGGGCATTAAGTGCATCTACGTCGCCATCGGCCAGAAGCGCAGCTCGATCGCCAACGTCGTGCGCAAGCTCGAAGAGAACGGCGCGCTGGCCAACACCATCGTGGTCGTCGCTTCGGCATCCGAAGCGGCCGCCCTGCAGTACGTCGCGCCGTATTCCGGCTGCGCCATGGGCGAGTACTTCCGTGACCGCGGTGAAGACGCGCTCATCGTGTACGACGATCTCTCCAAGCAGGCCGTGGCTTACCGCCAGATCTCGCTGCTGCTGAAGCGTCCGCCGGGTCGCGAAGCCTACCCGGGCGACGTGTTCTATCTCCACTCGCGTCTGCTCGAGCGCGCCTCGCGCGTCAGCGCCGAATACGTCGAGAAGATGACCAGCGGCGAAGTGAAGGGCAAGACCGGTTCGCTGACCGCGCTGCCGATCATCGAAACCCAGGCCGGCGACGTTTCCGCGTTCGTTCCGACCAACGTCATCTCGATCACCGACGGCCAGATCTTCCTCGAGACCGATCTGTTCAACGCCGGTATCCGTCCGCCCGTCAACGCCGGTATCTCGGTGTCGCGCGTCGGTGGTGCCGCCCAGACCAAGATCATCAAGAAGCTGTCCGGCGGCGTGAAGCTCGCTCTCGCCCAGTACCGCGAGCTGGCTGCGTTCGCACAGTTCGCCTCGGACCTGGACGCCGCGACCCGCGCTCAGCTCGATCGTGGCCAGCGCGTCACGGAACTGATGAAGCAGGCGCAGTACTCGCCGCTGTCGATCGCCGAACTCGGCGTCTCGGTCTACGCGGCCGAGAAGGGCTACCTCGACGACCTGCCGGTCAACAAGGTGCTGCCGTTCGAGAAGGGCCTGCATGCCTTCTTCCGCCAGAATCACGGCGACCTGATGAAGAAGATCGACGAGACCGGCGACTGGGACAAGGACATCGAGGCGACCTTCAAGTCGGCCGCCGACGAGTTCAAGAAGACCGGTAGCTGGTAATAGCGAGACCCGCGGGGCGGCGGCAACGTCCGCCCCGTGATCCGGCGTCACCCTTTACAGACGAGTAAGCCATGGCTAGCGGCCGCGAAATCAAAACCAAGATCAAGAGCACGCAGAACATGCGCAAGGTGACGCGTGCGCTCGAAATGGTCTCGGCGTCGAAGATCCGCAAGGCGCAGGACCTGATGAAGGCTTCGCGTCCTTACGCGCGTCTGATGCGCAAGGTCATCGCGCACGTCGCCCAGGCCAGCACGGACTTCACCCATCCGTACCTCACCGAGCGTCAGAACGTCGCGCGCGTGGGCTTCATCGTGGTGTCGACCGATCGCGGCCTCGCGGGCGGTCTCAACTCCAACCTGTTCCGTCGCACGCTGACCAGCATCCGCGAGTGGCAGGAGAAGGGTGCCGAGATCGACGTCGTCGCCGTCGGCCAGAAGGCCGTGCAGTTCTTCCGTCGCATCAAGGGCGTCAACCTGATCGGTTCGGCCACGCACCTCGGCGAAAAACCGAAGCTGGAAGACCTGATCGGCGTGATCAAGGTCGTGCTCGACGCCTACGGCGACAACAAGCTCGATCGCGTTTTCCTGGTCTACAACGACTTCGTTAACACGATCGTGCAGAAGCCGACCATCGAGGCCCTGCTGCCGCTCACGCTGGTGGCGAAGGAACTCGAGGACGCCGAAGGCGATGCATCCACGGGCGTGAAGGTCGAGCAGACCCACGACTGGGATTACATCTACGAACCCGATGCGCGCACGGTCCTCGAGCACCTGATGACGCGTTACATCGAGTCGGTGGTGTACCAGGCCGCGCTGGAGAACCTCGCCAGCGAACACGCCGCGCGCATGGTCGCCATGAAGGCCGCGTCGGACAACGCGAACAAGGTCATCGGCGAACTGACACTGGTCTACAACAAGGCACGTCAGGCCGCGATCACCCAGGAAATCTCGG
The DNA here is from genome assembly GCF_900167995.1 of Luteibacter sp. 22Crub2.1. NCBI lineage: Bacteria > Pseudomonadati > Pseudomonadota > Gammaproteobacteria > Lysobacterales > Rhodanobacteraceae > Luteibacter > Luteibacter sp. 22Crub2.1. The sequence continues at coordinate 127,139 of NZ_FUYT01000013.1, read as the reverse complement.
AGATCGTCGGCGGCGCCGCCGCGGTCTGACCGAAAGCTACACGCGATGGCGACGCAGTGAGCGGCGCCCGAACAGAACCTTACGAAGATTCATCCGGAGCATTCCATGAGCCAGGGCAAAGTTGTTCAGATCATCGGCGCGGTCGTCGACGTCGAATTCCCGCGCGACCAGGTGCCGCAGGTTTACGACGCACTGAAGATCGACGGCACCGAGATCACCCTCGAAGTGCAGCAGCAGCTCGGTGACGGCATCGTGCGCACCATCGCGCTCGGTTCCACCGACGGCCTGCGCCGCAACCTGCTCGCCCGCAACACCGGCGAAGGCATCAAGGTGCCGGTCGGTACCGCCACGCTCGGTCGCATCATGGACGTGCTGGGCAACCCCATCGACGAAGCCGGCCCGATCGGCGAGAAAGAGCAGTGGGTCATCCACCGCGAAGCCCCGTCGTATGACGAGCAGGCCGCGGCGAACGAACTGCTGGAAACCGGCATCAAGGTCATCGACCTCATGTGCCCGTTCGCCAAAGGCGGCAAGGTCGGTCTGTTCGGCGGCGCCGGCGTCGGCAAGACGGTCAACATGATGGAGCTCATCAACAACATCGCCAAGGCGCACTCGGGTCTGTCCGTGTTCGCCGGCGTGGGTGAGCGTACGCGTGAAGGTAACGACTTCTATCACGAGATGAAGGACTCCAACGTCCTCGACAAGGTCGCGATGGTCTACGGCCAGATGAACGAGCCGCCGGGCAACCGCCTGCGCGTCGCGCTGACCGGCCTGACGATGGCCGAGTACTTCCGTGACGAGAAGGACGAGTCGGGCAAGGGTAAGGACGTCCTGCTGTTCGTCGACAACATCTACCGCTACACGCTGGCCGGTACCGAAGTGTCCGCGCTGCTCGGTCGTATGCCGTCGGCCGTGGGTTATCAGCCGACGCTGGCCGAGGAAATGGGCGTGCTGCAGGAGCGCATCACCTCGACCAAGACCGGCTCGATCACGTCGATCCAGGCCGTTTACGTTCCCGCGGATGACCTTACCGATCCGTCGCCGGCCACGACCTTCGCGCATCTCGATGCCACGGTCACGCTGAGCCGCGATATCGCCTCGCTGGGTATCTACCCGGCCGTCGATCCGCTCGCTTCCAGCAGCCGTCAGCTCGATGCCTCGGTTATCGGCCAGGAGCACTACGACACGGCCCGTCGCGTGCAGGGCACCCTGCAGCGCTACAAGGAGCTGAAGGACATCATCGCCATCCTCGGCATGGACGAGCTGTCGCCGGAAGACAAGGCCTCGGTGTCGCGCGCCCGCAAGATCGAGCGCTTCTTCTCGCAGCCGTTCCACGTGGCCGAAGTCTTCACCGGCTCGCCGGGCAAGTACGTCGCCCTGAAGGAAACCATCCGCGGCTTCAAGATGATTCTCGACGGCGACCTGGATCACCTGCCCGAGCAGGCGTTCTACATGGTCGGCGGCATCGACGAAGCCATCAAGAAGGGCGAGGACATGGGTGCGAAGAAGGCCGCGTAAGCGACCTTCTCCTCCCATTCCCGACCAACGGAAGACAAGCCCATGACCCACACCATCCGCGTCGACATCGTCAGCGCCGAAGCCGAGATCTACTCCGGCGAAGCCACGCTCGTGGTCGCCACCGGTGAGCTTGGCGAGCTGGGTATCGCGCCGCGTCACGCGCCGCTGATTACCCGCCTGAAGCCGGGCCACGTGGACGTGGTCGGCACCAACGGCGATCGCCAGCAGTTCTATGTCTCCGGCGGCATCCTCGAGGTGCAGCCGCAGGTCGTGACGATCCTCGCCGACACAGCCGCCCGCGCGGCCGACCTCGACGAGGCGGCCGCCCTGAAGGCGAAGGAAGAAGCCGAGGCCGCGTTGTCCAACCGCGGCCCCGAGATGGACGTCGCCGAAGCCCAGGCCAAGCTGGCCGAGGCGCTGGCGCAGCTCCAGGCACTCGAGCGCATGCGCAAGACGCTGAAGCACTGAGCGACGCAGCCTCGCCCGATAAACCCCTCTCCGGAGGGGTTTTTTTTGCTTCTTCATCCGGAAATGACTGCCGCGGCGCAACACTGGGCTGTCGTTTCAAGGTGAAAGTCTCATGCGCACCCGCTACCGCCGAAGCTTCTGGATCCTGGGGATCGTCGCCGTCGTGCTCATCGCGGCCCGCGTCGCGCTGCCGTATGTCGTGCTCAACTACCTCAACGGTCGCCTGGCTCACATGGGCGCCTATGCCGGACGGATTGCCGATATCGACATCCATCTGTGGCGCGGGTCGTACTCGATCGACCAGATGTCGGTGACCAAGGTCGACGGCAAGGTGCCGGTTCCACTGTTCAAGACCACGCGCGCGGACATTTCGCTGACCTGGCGCGCGCTGGTGAAGGGTCACTTCCGCGGCAAGATCGATTTCTACGATCCCGTCGTCAACTTCGTGGACGGCAAGTCGGAGGGCGACAAGCAGACGGGTAAGGGCGTGGACTGGCGCGAGCAGCTTCGTGCCCTGGCGCCGTTCCGGTTCGACGAAATCAACGTCATGAATGGCACGATCACCTTCAACAACTTCGTGTCGAGCCCGAAGGTCGACCTGAAGATGACCGACGTCAACGGCACGGTGACCAACCTCACCAACGTCCAGCGTGAAGGCGGAGACCGGGTGGCCCATATGCACGCGACGGCCAAGGTGCTTGGCGACGCGCCGCTCGAAACCCATGCCGACATCGATCCGGTGGAACGCCTCGGCGACTTCCATTATTCGATCACCGTCCACGACATCAAGCTGGTCAAGGCCAACGATCTCGCGCGCGCTTATTCCGGCCTCGATTTCGCGGGCGGCGAAGGCGACTTCGTCATGGAGCTTCAGGCCAAGGATCGCAAGCTCAGTGGCTATGCCAAGCCACTCTTCCACGGACTGAAGATCTTCAGCTGGAAGCAGGACGTGGAGGAAGACAAGAAGGGTCCGCTGAAGATCGTCTACGAAGCGGCGGCCGAGGGCGTGGCCAAGCTGTTCAAGAACCAGTCCAAGGACCAGTTCGCGACGCGTGTGACGATATCCGGCAACATCGACGACAAGAGCGTTTCCACGTCGGACGCCATCATCGGCATCCTGCGGAATGCCTTCGTCGAGGCCTATAAGCCGAACCTGGAAAACCTGAGCAAACGGAAGGACGACGAGTAGCCGACTTGGCAGCGCCGGCCAAACGCGCGACAGTGCGGCCCTCACTTCCAGGCAGGTACGAGAGCCCATGACCGCTACGCCCCTTCACGTCCTGATCCTCGCCGCGGGCGAAGGCAAGCGGATGAAGTCCGCATCCGCCAAGGTGCTGATGCCGTTGGCCGGGCGGCCCCTGCTGTCGCACGTGATCGGTTCCGCGCGTGCGCTGAATCCCGCTGGCGTGCACGTCGTCTACGGACATAACGGGCAGCAGGTGCGCGATGCGTTCGCCGCCGATGGCTCGCTGGGCTGGATCGAGCAGCGCGAGCGTCTCGGTACCGGGCATGCCGTACGCACGGCGCTCGAGGCCCTGGAGACGGATGGCAAGCTCGCGGGACGGGTCCTCATCCTCTACGGCGACGTTCCTCTCATTCGCGCCGGAACGCTGGCGGCACTGGTCGGCACCGGCGAGGGTCTCGCCATGCTGGCGACGCGCCTCGCGGATCCGAAGGGTTACGGGCGCGTCGTGCTCGATGCGGCCGGCAAGGTCCATCACATCGTCGAAGAAAAGGATGCCAACCCTGCCCAGCGCGCGGTCGACCTCGTCAACACGGGTATCGTCGCCGGCGATGCGGCACGCCTTCTCGCCTGGACGCGTGCGCTGGGCAACAGCAACGCGCAAGGCGAGTACTACCTCACCGACGTCTTTGAAATGGCCGCGGCCGAAGGAGCGCCCGCCGCCTGCGTCGATTGCGATCCGGTCGAAGCGTCAGGCGCGAACGACCCGTGGCAGCTGGCCGGTCTCGAGACGCTGTACCGGGAACGCGCCGCGCGCGAGCTGGCCCTGGCGGGCGTCCGTCTCGCCGATCCGGCGCGGCTGGACGTGCGTGGCAGCGTGAGCGCGGGGCGCGACGTCGAGGTCGACGTCAATGTGATCTTCGAAGGCGAGGTCGTGCTCGGCGACGACGTGCGCATCGGTCCGTTTACGCGCGTGCGCAACGCGACGCTGGCTGCCGGCACCGTCGTGCTCGCGCATTGCGACCTGGATGGCGTGGTCACCCACGGGCCTTGCACGATCGGTCCGTTCGCCCGCTTGCGCCCGGGGACCGACCTGGCGGCCGGCGTGCACATCGGAAACTTCGTCGAGACGAAGAACGCCGTGATCGCGGAGGGATCGAAGGCCAATCACCTCAGCTATCTGGGCGACACCGTGATCGGCAGCAAGGTCAACATCGGTGCGGGCACGATTACCTGCAATTACGACGGCGTGAACAAGAGTCGTACCACCATCGAAGACCGGGTATTCGTGGGATCAAACAGCTCGCTCGTCGCGCCGGTGACCCTGCGTGCCGGTTCGACGATCGGTGCGGGCTCGGTGATCACCAAGGACGCACCGGCCGATACGCTGACGATCTCGCGTGCACGGCAGACGGCGATCGAGGGCTGGGTGCGACCTGTCAGGAAGCCGTGAGGCTATCAGCCCCGGTAGCGCCATCCATCGATCTCCACCAGCAACTCCGCCCGGCAGATGTCGCCGTGCACCAGCAGCAAGGGGGCGGAGGGGAAGCGCTTTGCCGCGAAGGCCCGCACCGCGGCTTCGTCCTCGCGATGCCGTACGTACACCTTCAGCGGTGCCCCGCCATCGAGGCCGGCGGGCATGCCGCCGGACTCGAGCAGGGCATCGAGATTCCGCAGCGTTTCCGCCAGCTGAGCTTCGAGATCCCCGGCGTGCGCGGAGGCATGACCCACGACCGCGGCGGTGCCTGAAATCGCCAGCACATCGCCCGCCGGCAGCAGGGTGGCGCGCGCGAAGCTCGGCGGGGTGCGCCCGTACTGACGCGGATACTGCCAGGCACTGACCTGACGCGGATTTTCCACGCGGGTGCCCGGCCGGTCGGTCGCGAGCAGATACACCTGCAACAGCCCGGGATCGCCGTGATGCCCGATCGCCGAGGCCGCCGGAAATCCCTGCGCGAACACGTCGCCCATGCCGCGGATACGCCCCGTGCAGAAGTGCTTGTAGCGTTCGTCGTCGCCCGAGCCCTCGTTGATCGCGCCGAGGTAATTCCAGATGCGCTGCACGTGCCGTTCTTCGGCCGACTCGACGAACCGCGAAAGCAAACCATACGCATGCACGGCCGCGCCTTCGGGCCCACCATGGTCGTCCTCGTGGCATTCGACGGCGGCGTAGAGCCAGCCGCCGCCGCGCGACCAACGCAGGTCGCCGTCGCGGCCCGCCTCGACGGGGGCATCCACTTCCCACGCTTCCAGCGGCGCGTCGCCCAGCGGATCGAGGACGACCCGAAGCCAGCGCGGATCGTCGATCTCACGAGGTGTCGAGCCAAAGCCGAATAGGGCCAGCGTCCGCGGACCCGGCGAAGCGGAGCCGTCTCGATAACGGACCAGCGGGGAAGGAGGGGCGGTGAGCGCCGTGCGCTCGCGCATTTCATTGCCGTGGGGCATCAGGTAGTCCATAGAACGCGTTCGGGGCATCATATCGTCACGCCGTCGGCGATAAACGTGAACGGTCGATTCTTCACGAAGCTGAGCGGCCACAGGGGCTCGCCCCAGGACCCTGTGATAAACTCCGCGACCGCTGCCATCCGGGGGGAGGCAGGAAATCCAGGACCTGGAAACACTCAATGGCAACGCAAACCGCAGCACAGCACGAACTCGCCGAACTGATCGTCACGAGTCTCAACCTCGAGTCGGTGCAGCCGGCCGACATCGACCCGGAAGCGCCCCTGTTCGGCGGCGACCTGGGCCTGGATTCCATCGACGCCCTCGAAATCGCTCTGGCGGTGTCCAAGCGCTATGGCTTCCAGCTGAAGTCCGACAATCCGGACAACCGGACCATCTTCACCAGCCTCCGCACGCTGTCCGAGCACATCGAACAGCACCGCGCCGCGGCCTGATCGTCGTTCAGGCACCACTCGCCCGGAGCGTGCTTTGCTTCGCCCCGACCGTGAGCCTGAGATGCCCATGACCGATCCAGCCGACATCGCATCGTTCGTGCGCCCGCTGCGTTTCGACGCGGCGCACCCGAGTTTCGCCGGACATTTTCCCGGTCGCCCCATCGTTGCCGGCGTCCTGCTGCTCGAAGCCGCGGCCGACGCGTTGCGTGCCTGGCGCGGCGTCGGCGTGGGCCAGGTGATCGACGCGAAGTTCCTGCTGCCGCTGCTTCCCGATGAGGATGCCGAGGTCGAGCTGGCCGGACTGGACGGCGAGCGGGTGCGCTTCACCGTCCGCCGCGGCTCCGACACGCTGGTACGCGGCACGCTCGAGGGCCGGGCATGAGTCACTGGAAACAACGGGAAGGTGGCGGGCGCTTTGCCATCTGGCTGATCCGCACGATTGCCCTGCGCCTCGGACGGGGCGTCGCGCGCCTGCTGCTCTACCCCATCGCGCTGTATTTCTTCCTGCGTCGCGCCGACGAACGCGCGGCCTCGCGCGCCTATCTGTCGCGCGTGCTCGACAGGCCGGTGACCGCGTATGACGTGTTTCACCACATCCACATGTTCGCCGCGACGCTGCTCGACCGGCTGTTTTTCCTGGCCCGTGGCGAGCGCGACTTCGAGGTCGAGGTGGAGGGCCTGGCGGAACTCGACCGACAGCTGCTCGCGGGACGCGGTGTTCTTCTGATCGGCTCGCATCAGGGCAGCTTCGAAGCATTGCGCGCGCTTGGCGGGCGCCGTCCCGATGTGCCGCTGCGCGTCGTGCTGGACAAGCAGAAGACGCCAGCGTTGACCGCCGTGCTCGAGGCGCTCGCGCCCGATGTCGGCGCCGCAGTGATCGATGCGGCGCTGGGAGGCGCATCCATCGCGCTCGCGATGGCCGAAGCCGCGGAGCAGGGCGGCATGCTCGCGCTGCTGGCCGACCGCGGGCATCGTGGCGAATCGACGCGCATGGTGCCGTTTCTCGGCAAGCCTGCGCCGTTTCCCATGGGGCCGTGGCAGCTCGCCGCCGTGCTCAAGGTTCCGGTGGTGGTCTGCATGGGTATCTATCTGGGCGGCAATCGCTACCGGTTGATCTTCGAGGCCTTCTCCGACGGCATCGACGTGCCTCGTACGGAACGCGCCGCCGTCCTCGATGCGGTCGTGGCCCGCTACGCCCAGCGCGTGGAGCACTACGCCCGCGCCTATCCGTTCAACTGGTTCAACTTCTACGACTTCTGGCAGGAGATGGAGTCCGTAGAGGAGCCAGCCGCCGCCGTCGCTCTCTCCGGGCACTCCGATGCCCACGGCGGATGACCGTGTCCCTGCTGTCCAGACACGAGTTCATCGACCTGATTCCGCATGCGGGCGATATGTGCCTGCTCGACGGCGTGGTCGCCTTTGACGCATCCGCCCTCCATGCGTTCAGCACGCGCCATGTACTGCCGACGCATCCGCTACGCGGCGCCCACGGCCTTCATGCGCTGCATCTGGCCGAATACGGCGCGCAGGCCATGGCGGTGCATGGCGCTTTACTGGCGAAGGAGCGCGGGGACACCGAGCCCCGTCCGGGGATGCTGGTGAGCCTACGAGGGGTGAAGCTGGCGGTCGAACGGATCGACACGCTGGAAGGACGCCTCGACGTGCACGCGGAGTGCCTGATGGCCGATACGTCCGGTGCTCAGTACAGCTTTCGTATCGCGCATGACGGCGTCGAGATCGCCTCGGGCCGCGCCGCGGTCATTCACCCGGCGGGTTGATTCGCCGGGCCGGAGGGGCAGCGCGAAAGGGTGACTGATGAGGAGCCTGACCGGCCCCTCCGGACCGACCACCGTAGTGTCGATCCTCAGCGTCTCAGATCGCGCGACTCACGCCACCTGATCGAACAGCGTCGTCCGCGCGCCCTCGACATCCACCAGATGCTCCGCACCTTCGATCAACGAAGGATGGTCCGCCGCCGCACGCTCGACCACATGGGCCGCGAGCAGCCGCATCATGTGCACGTTGGCGCGGATGCGATCGCCGAGCGCTTTTTCGTTGAGCGAATCGTGCAGCGTGGCATTCATGTCGGCGAACCAGGTGAGGTCGCGCTGATCCAGCATCATCTTCGGGTTACGGCGTTCGGACACGGCGTGCCAGCGCTGGAAGAAGACCTGCATCTCCTTGTTGAGGTCGGCCGCGGCGAGCAGCTCCGGCCCCAGGCGCCCGATGAAGTGCGTGTCGGCCAGTCGCTCCTGGAACATGATCTGGCAGAGCACACCCCAGTAATAGGCGTAATCCCAGATCACCTTGATCGACAGTACTTCGGGATCGCCGAACAGGTTGTACTGGCCGCGGTACATGTGCAGCGTATTCTCGTAGAACGAGAAGAACAGCCGCTCGTACGCACGCGCGTGCGGCGCCAGCGGTTCACCGCGCCGGTCCACACCGATCAGCTCGGTGATGTACGTGTTGGAGATGGCGATGAAGTCGCTGCCGGGCGAATAGAACGGATCGAGAAACGCGCCCGCTTCGCCGGTGAGTGCCCAGCGGTCCGACGAAAACATCCGCGAGCAGCCATAGGAGAAATGCCGGAAGAAGGCGAAGTCCAGCAGCTTGTCGCGGCACTTTTCGATCTCGCGCGCGACCACGGGCTGGTGCTCATGGATCCACGCCAGGGCCTTCTCGAAATCGCGCATGCCATCCAGGGGATGCATCTTCGCGTCGGCCACGATGCCCACCGAATGCGCCCCCGACGACAAGGGAATCAGCCACAGCCAGTAGCCCGGGCCGACCAGATGATTGGTGGAACGCCAGCGCTCCGGCGGATGCACGCGGTCCTTCCATTCGGCGTCATCGCACCAGCCGTCGATCTCCAGGCGATCGTCGATACGGAACCACACTGCGTTGGCGTGGTGGCCGTTGTCGCGGGTGAGATCGAGTTTGCGCCGCATCATGCCCGCACGCCCCGAGGCGTCGAGCAGCCAGCGTGCCTGCAGCTCGTGGTCACCGCCGGACTGGCTGAAGCGAACCGTGTGGTTGTCGTCGCCCTTGCCGATGTCGAAGCCACGGACGGTGGCGCCCTCGCGGAAATCGATGCCGCGGCGTACCGCTTCCTCGCCGAGGAAGGTTTCCAGAATGCCGCGATCGATCTGGTAGCTCGGCGTCGGCAACACAGCGCTGACCCCCAGTTCCAGAACGTCGGCGAGGTCGTCGCGACCTTCCGAGAAGAAGAACCGGAAGCCGAACTTGCGGATGTGCTCCGTCTCGAAGTGTTCGCGCAGGCCCAGCGTATGCGTGAAGTAGTGGGCGGCGATTTCCACTGTCGACTCGCCGACCTTGTGCGCCGCCACCGGCAGCGGTCGTGCCTGCCTTTCCAGCACGACGATGTCCATGTCGGGGTAGGCGCCTTTCAGCTGCAGCGCCAGAGACAGTCCGGCCAGGCCACCGCCCAGGACGACTGCGTCGTATAACTTGCGATCCATCGTATCGACCCCTTGCGCGGTGCGTGCGCGTAACGTTTTCAGTGCGTGTCGCGTGTCCCCTGCGGCGCACCGACGATCGTCGGTGTCGCGCGGGAGGACCGGTAGCATGCCATTACGTGGCCGTAATGGAAGATCCGGCCTACGGTATACATCGTGATCCGTGTCACGTCGCGCACCGGCTGGAAGTGGCTGAGGCGGAATTCGCCCTCGTAACGCGAGGCGATCGGCACTGAAACCACGCCGATGCCGCGCTCGCGGCACGCCGTGATCAGCAGCGCGGCTTCGAAGACGAAGTTCTCGGCGGGAAGGTCGACAAGGTCGAGCGCGGCACGCGGGTACAGGCGCTGGCCGCTTTGCGTATCCGCCACCGGGCGACCGCAGGCCCAGGAGATGCCCCAATCGGCCACCGCGTTCGCACGGCGGCGTCCGGGCGGCTGCTGTTCGCGCTCGAGCAGCCGCGCACCGATGACGATGCTGCCGGGATAGCGGCGGTGAGCTTCGAGGATCGCCGGGATGTCGGACGCCAGGTGCTGGCCGTCACCGTCCATCGTGATGACGTTGTCGAAACCCTGACGCAGCGCCTCGCGAAAGCCGCTGCGCAGGGCCTCACCCTTGCCGCGTCGTGTCGCGTGGCGGATCAGGGTGACGGGCAGCTCACCCACGATCCCGGGCGTGCGGTCGTCCGAGCCGTCGTCGACGACGATGACCGGCAAGCCCAGCTCCATGGCTTCGGCAACCACGCGACCGATGGCACGTTCCTCGTTGAGGCATGGAATCAGGATGCAGCAGCGATCACCGGTGGCGTTCATGGTGCGGCCTCGATATCCACGTGAAGATCCAGGCCGGTGGCGGCGGCCACGCGCAAGGCGGTGGGGCGTGCGAGGGCCAGTGCACGCAACAGCGGTATCGCCTGGGCCGAGGGGCTGCTGGCCGCGATGTCGTCCATCCAGGCGTCACCCAGCGCGACAGCGCCCGTATTGCCGGCCGACGGCGTCAGATCGAGGCGCGCCAGGGCGCCCTCCGGACGCGGCGACAAGACCAGCGCGCAGGCGAACGGGCCGGTGGTGCTGGTCATCTCGCCGAGCGGGCCGGTGCCCGCGATGTCGTAACTGGCCAGCAGGACGTCGCGCTCGTCGGCCACCGCGAGGGTGGCGGCCTCGAGCAGTCCGGCGCCAAAGCTCGTCTCGCCGCCGGACACCGCGCTCGAGCTCGCATGGCAATGCGTGGCGATGGTCCAGTAGCCGGCAGGGGCGTTATGCACGGAGTTGTGGAATTTGGTGGGCGACAGTTCCGTGGGTGCCGTCGCCAGCGTGGTGCACATGTAGTCGGTGATCACCTGGTCGCCGTGCGCGGAAGCGAAGACGCAGGGCAGGGTGGCCGCGTCGAGACCGCTCATCCGCACGGCCTGACCCGCGGCGGCGGCGGCCAGCAGCACGCTTTCCGGCGCGCGTCGCCGTTCGTTCGGCGGCAGGACGTCGGCCACGGGCCGCGTGGTCGCACCCGGCGCGGCGGCACCGTTGGCGATCTCGCGGAACGCCTGCCAGTCGTCGGCGCCGGGTGCCCACGTGCCGATACCCTTGATCCATACGGTCAGCGCGGCGCTCATGCGGCAACCTCCGCCCGGGCAAAGGCGAGACAGGCGTTGTTTCCGCCAAAGCCGAACGAGTTGCTCAGGGCGATGCGAAGATCGCCGCGCTCGGATGTCCACGCCATCTGCGGCCCGCACAGCGGATCCGGTGTCGTCGCACCCAGATTGGCGGGCACGACGCCGTCGCGCATCGACAACAGCGTGAGCGTGGCCTCGAGAATGCCCGCGGCGCCCAGCGTATGACCGGTGAAGCCCTTGGTCGAGCTGGCGCGTGTGCTCGCCGGGAAACGCCGTGCCACCAGTGCCGCCTCGACCTCGTCGTTCTTCTGGCTGGCGGTTCCGTGCAGGTTGATGTAATCGACATCGCCCACGACGATGCCCGCCCGCGCCAGCGTGTCGTTCAGTGCGAGCTCGGCGCCGAGCCCTTCGGGATGCGGTGTCGACATGTGATGCGCGTCGCTGGCTTCGCCGTAGCCGATCAGCAGCGGCAGTCCGCCACCCTCCACGGCGCGCTCGATGAGCGCGAAGCCGGCCGCCTCGCCAATCGAGATGCCGCCACGGTTCGCGTCGAACGGGCGGCACGGTTCAGGTGACACGAGCTCGAGCGAGTTGAAGCCGAACAGGACGCTGTCGCAGAGCGTGTCGGTACCACCGACGACGGCGGCGTCGATCAGTCCGAGGCGGATCATGCGCTCGGCGTTGGCGAACACCTTGGCGCTGGAGGAGCACGCGGTGGCGACGGTCAGGCAAGGCCCTTCCAGGTCGAACGCCGTGGCGACGAATCCCGCCAGCGAATGGGGGGTGTGCAGGACGGAGCGATGGAGATCCGCCGGCATCCGGCCTCCTTCCAGGCGTCGATAGCCTTCTTCGGTCGCACCGATGCTGGCGGTCGACGTGCCGAGCAGGACGGCGACGCGCGAGGCGCCGTAGCGCTCGCGTGCGTCCCTGACCGCGTCGATAAAACCGTCCTGACGCAACGCCAGCCAGGCCAGGCGGTTGTTCCGGCATTCCCATTCGGCGAGAGCCGGCGGGAGCGGTTCGTCTTCGAGTCCGGCGACGCGGCCGATCCAGCAATCCAGGGGCGCTGAGCTGAAGTCGTTGGGTTGAAGGCCGCCCCGGGAGGTGGCGATGGCGGTGGCGTGAGCGTCGAGACCGCGACCGAGCGCGGAGGTCGCCGTGTACGCGCGGATGGCGAGAGGAGGCATGGGATGAGGCATGCGGCGAGCCTATCCTTTTTGAGCCGCAGCGTCGCGTGAATGACGGCACCCATGACATGGCCATTCATTCGCAGGACCGCATCGTTGCGCCTCGCCAGCCAAGTCGCCAGACTCCGCTGTCTATGGCCGGTCTTCTCAAACCCCTGCGTCGTGGCGTCTGGCGTTACCTCAGTGACCGCGACATCCTGATCGCGGCGTTCGTCACCGTCGTGGTCTTCGTCGGCACCCTGGGCCTGGTCTACGTCGCGCACGTGATCAACGTATGGGGCCTCGCCCGACGCAGTCCGATCGCCGGAGGGCATCGTCGGGCGCTGCTGATCTTCGGGCGTCGCCTGGTCGACGATCTGCCGGAGGCCGACTTCACCGAGCGTCTGGCGCGCGGGCGCGAAAACGTGCTCGCCGGCGCCGCCGATCGCGTGTTGTTGCTTGGCGGCACGAGTGGCGGCTCGGTCAGCGAAGCGGAGGCGGGACGTCGCTGGCTCGTCGCCGCCGGCTGGCCCGTCGATGTGCCGATGACGCTCGAGCAGCTGTCGATCGATTCCCTCGAAAACCTGCGGCACGCCCGCGAACTGTTGCGTCCTTCGGGCGAAGGCGGCCTGCCCGCCGTCTGGCTCGTCACCAGTCGCTACCACCTGGCGCGTTGCCTGTACCTCGCCCGCCGGCTGGGTTTCGACGCCTCGCCCATCGCCGCCGAACCCCGGCTCGCGCTCAGCGGTCGTTATGTCGTGCGGATGCTCATGGAAGCGGGGTATCTGATGTGGATCGATATCGGCATGCGCTGGGCCGCGCTCACGGGCAACCGGCGCATGGCCGCACGCATCTCCTGACCCGTCATCCCTGACCCGTCATCGTTACGCGGCGGCGTGCCGCAGCGGGCCTCCCGGCCCGACTTGCTAAGCTTCGCGACATTTCCCGCCCAAGGATCCTGCGCCGTCATGTCCGAACAAGCCGATCTTGCCGAGTCGTTCCTGCGCGGGCTACAGGACCGCATCTGCGCCGCCATCGAGGGGATCGACGGCAAGGCGACGTTCGAAGAGGATGCCTGGACGCGCCCTGCGGGCGGCGGTGGACGCACGCGCGTCCTGCGCGACGGCGCCATCTTCGAACAGGCGGGCGTGAATTTTTCGCGGGTCGCCGGTTCGCCATTGCCGCCGAGCGCCACGGCGCACCGGCCCGACCTCGTCGGCGGCAGCTTCATCGCCACCGGCGTCTCGCTGGTTCTGCACCCGCGTAACCCGCACATCCCGACGACGCATGCCAACGTGCGTTACTTCGAGGCCTCGAAAGAAGGCGCGGAGCCCGTGTGGTGGTTCGGCGGCGGCTTCGATCTCACGCCGTTCTATCCGGTCGACGAGGACGTGCGTCACTGGCATCGGGTCGCCAGGGACCTCTGCGCGCCGTATGGCGATGACGTGTACTCGCGATACAAGCAGTGGTGCGACGAGTATTTCTACCTCAAGCATCGCGGCGAAACGCGCGGTGTCGGTGGTCTTTTCTACGACGATCTCAACGAGGGCGGCTTCGAGCGGTGCATGAGTTTCACGCGCGACGTCGGTCAGGGGTTTCTCGACGGCTACCTGCCCATCGTGGAACGCCGTCGCGACACGCCGTATGGCGAGCGCGAGCGCGAATTCCAGCTCTATCGTCGCGGTCGTTACGTCGAGTTCAACCTGGTCTACGACCGCGGCACCTTGTTTGGTCTGCAGTCGGGCGGGCGCACGGAATCGATCCTGATGAGTCTGCCGCCACGCGTTCGCTTCGAATACGCGTACGCGCCCGAGGCGGACAGCCCCGAAGCGCGGCTGCAGGAATATCTGAAGCCGCGCGACTGGGTCTGAGTTACGGGGCGCTGCCCGAGAACGTGTGCGGCGTGGCGCCTTCGATCTTGCCGACCGTCGCGGAGTCGCTCACGTAGAGATCGACCGCACGTTCGAACTTCAGGGTGCCCTGAACCACGGCGTGCGGTCCGATCACGATCTTCGGATTGCGGTCGTTGTTGGTGTGCCAGCCCATGTTGGGCTTCTTCACCAGGATGCCGCCCTCGACCTTCGAGCCGCCACCGATATCCATGTCCGCGTTGACGGTCTCGATGCCGCCGCCCACGTGCGCGCCGTCGAGCGAGATCTCACCGTTGACGTTGGACAGGTGGCCTTTGACGTCGGCACCGCGCTCGAGCTGAACCCGTCCGTTGACCGTCTGCACGTCATCGCTCACGCGCGACTGCTCATGCAGGGACACCGCGCCGTTGACCGACTTCACGGCGGTGGCGGTGGCTCCTTCACCGAGCTCGACCGAACCGTTGACGGTACTGGCCTTCTGTACCGTGGCGCGCGAACCGATGCGGACCGAGCCGTTCACCGTATGGACGTCGCCCGCGTTCTGGCCAGCGTCGACCGACGCGGTGCCGTTGACCTTGCTGATGTCGTCGGCCGCGACGGCGGCGCCGGCGAGGGACAGGGCGATGAGGAGGGAAATCAGGCTACGACGCATGGTGCGGCACTCCGCGAGTGGACTAGGACACCTGAGATGCGCGCGCCTCGCGCAAGGTTTAGCGTGACTTCCGGCACGGCTGCCTGCCGTCGCCGCTTAAGTTGACGCCTCGCGGGCGAGGTTCCACCATCGGATTTTTCCTCCTGACGTTGGATGCCATGTACAAGCTTGTCATGATCCGCCACGGCCAGTCGGCCTGGAACCTCGAGAACCGCTTCAGCGGCTGGGCCGATGTCGACCTCACCGAGCAGGGCGTGGCCGAGGCCCGTGAGGCCGGTCGCCTGCTCAAGGACGCCGGTTTCACCTTCGACCTGGCTCACACCTCCTACCTCAGGCGTGCCGTGCGCACCCTGTGGCACGTGCAGGACGAAATGGGCCTGATGTGGATCCCGGTGGTTACCGACTGGCGCCTCAACGAGCGCCACTACGGCGCCCTGACCGGCCTCAACAAGTCGGAGACCGCCAGCAAGTACGGCGAAGACCAGGTCAAGATCTGGCGCCGCAGCTACGACACGCCGCCGCCGGCCCTGAAGCCGGGCGAGATGTCGTTCGCGGACGACGGCCGCTACGACGGCATCGCCGACGTCCCGCTGACCGAGTGCCTGAAGGACACCGTGGCCCGGGTGCTGCCGTACTGGCACGACGTACTGGCGCCTGCGATCAAGAGCGGCAAGAGCGTGCTGATGGCGGCCCATGGCAACTCGATGCGCGCGCTGGTGAAGTACTTCGACGGCATCTCCGACGACGACATCGCCGAGCTCAACATCCCCAACGGTATCCCGCTTGTCTATGAGTTCGACGCCGACCTCAAGCCGGTCAGGCACTACTACCTGGGCGACCAGGCCGAAATCGAGGCCAAGATGGCCGCCGTCGCCAACCAGGG
The DNA here is from genome assembly GCF_900167995.1 of Luteibacter sp. 22Crub2.1. Taxonomy (NCBI): domain Bacteria; kingdom Pseudomonadati; phylum Pseudomonadota; class Gammaproteobacteria; order Lysobacterales; family Rhodanobacteraceae; genus Luteibacter; species Luteibacter sp. 22Crub2.1. The sequence goes on along the minus strand of NZ_FUYT01000013.1, from coordinate 111,413 downwards.
CAAAGCCAAGTAACTCTGCCCGCTTCGTGTAGGAGCGCGCCCCGCGCGCGACAGCGTTTCGCGCCGGTCCCCACGGGCCCGGCGCGGGACTCCGACCGCATGACACCCGTCACCCCCAACACCTCACACCCCGCCCTCGAATGCCCGCCACGGTCCCCGTAAGGTAGCGTCACAGTCACCACCACCGAGACCGCGCCCATGCTGGCTCCGACCACCATCCCGTTCATCGTCGCCCCGCTGATGGCCTTCGCCGTCTACCGCCGTGTTCGCGGCAGTTTCGGCCGGCAGCCGATCCGGACGAAGCGGATGACCGCCCGCATCGTCATCTTCGCGGTGATCGCCGGCCTGATGATGACCTCGGGTCTGCAGGACATCCGGCTTGCCGAGGGCGCCCTCGGCGGCCTCGTGCTCGGCGGTGCGCTGGCCTTCGTCGGCCTGCGCCTCACCCGTTTCGAGTCCAGCCCGCAGGGCGGCGACTTCTATATCCCCAATCCCTGGCTTGGGGCCGCGCTCACCGCGCTGCTGCTGGGCCGCATGGCCTGGCGCTTCCTGGTGCTGGCCCCCCTGTTTCAGGGCGAGGGTCCGGCCGTCGCCCATGCGCCGCCGCCCGGCAACAGCCCGCTCACCATGCTGGTGGTCGGTCTGACGATCGGCTACTACGCGGCCTACTACGCGGGGATCCTGATGCACCACCGCCGCTTCAAGCGGCTGGTGCAGGCGGTCTGATCGCCGGAGACGCCCTCAGAGGGCGTCGTTGTCCAGTTCGCCGGTACGGATACGCACGACCTGGTCGAGCTGACTGACGAAGATCTTGCCGTCGCCGATCTTGCCCGTGCGGGCCGCCTGCTGGATGGCCTCGACCACGCGCTCGACCTGATCATCGGTGATGGCGACCTCGAGCTTGATCTTGGGCAGGAAGTCGACCACGTACTCCGCCCCGCGATACAGTTCGGTGTGGCCCTTCTGCCGGCCGAAGCCTTTCACCTCGGTGACCGTGACGCCCTGGACGCCCACATCGGCGAGGGCTTCGCGGACGTCGTCCAGCTTGAACGGCTTGATGATGGCGACGACCAGCTTCATGTAACACTCCTCGGGGCGCGTCCGGCTGTCGGCGCGCGGACGGTCATTGTGCCATCCGCGGTCGGTCGGCGTCCTCCGGGAGCATTTTGTAGGGGAAACCCTACACGACGTGTAGGCATCCGCCTATAGCGCCTACAAACGAATCACCTAAACTTCATTCCACGACATCGAGGTGCGCAAGATGGATGTGCAGGGTATCGATCAACTCGCACAGCGGTTGGCATCGTTGGTTCCGCCAGGGTTGGCGCAAGCGCGTGAGGATATGCACGCCAACTTCAAAGACATTCTGGCGCAGGGACTACGCCGCCTCGATCTCGTAACCCGCGAAGAATTCGATGTGCAGAGCCAGGTACTGGCTCGTACGCGAGAAAAGCTCGACGCTCTGGAAAAGCGCATTGCCGACCTGGAAGTCAGCGCTGCGCAGCGCGGCCAATAGGGAAGGCCGCACAGCCCGGGACCGCCCCCGATCCGTCACCCTCACCCCGAGAGCGGTCGGGGGCGGTTATTTTTCTCCGAACAGGCGCAAGGAGTGCGTATGCGAGCCGGATCCCTTCAGGATCACCGACGTTCGCATCCCTTGTGGATGCGTAACCGGTTACGATACTCCCCGTCATGAGCCTCGCCGTCACCCTTTCGCGCGCGCAGGAAGGCGTTGCCGCGCCACAGGTCATCGTCGAGGTGCATCTCTCCGGCGGCCTGCCTTCCACCTCCATCGTCGGTCTGCCCGAAGCGGCGGTGCGCGAGGCGCGGGATCGTGTTCGTGTCGCCATCCAGAACACCGCCTTCGAATATCCGGCCCGTCGGGTCACCGTGAATCTGGCACCCGCCGAACTCCCGAAAGACGGCGGCCGGTTCGATCTGGCCATCGCGCTGGGCATCCTCGCCGCGGGCTCCCAGGTGCCTCGCGAGCGGCTCGACGATTGCGAGTTCCTCGGCGAGCTTGCCCTGTCCGGCGAGCTCCGTGCCGTACCCGGCATCCTTCCCGCCCTGATCCGCGCTCGCCGTAGCGGTCGCCGCATCGTCGTACCCCGGGCCAATGCCGCGGAAGCCGCGTTGATCGGGGAGGGCGACATCCTGCTGGCGGACAGCCTCGCCGAGGTCTGCGCCTGGCTGCGCGGCAACGGCAATCTGACCAGTCCCGCCACGGCCGACTTCTACGACCTGCCGACCTGCGGCCCTGACATGCGTGACGTGCGCGGCCAGTATCAGGCGCGCCGCGCCATGGAAATCGCCGCTGCGGGTGGTCACCATCTTTTGCTTATCGGTCCGCCCGGCACCGGCAAGACCATGCTGGCCGAGCGTCTCCCGGGGATCCTCCCGCCGATGACCGAATCGGAAGCGCTTGAGAGCTGCGCCATTCGTTCGCTGTCCGGCGAAGAGATCGAGCCGGGCTGCTGGCGCCGTCGTCCCTTCCGCGCTCCCCACCACACGGCCTCAGGCGTCGCCCTGGTCGGCGGCGGGGCCAATCCGCGTCCTGGCGAGATCTCGCTGGCGCACAACGGCGTGCTCTTCCTCGACGAGTTGCCCGAGTTCAGTCGGCACGTGCTCGAGGTGCTTCGCGAGCCGCTGGAGTCCGGGCAGATCGTGATTTCACGCGCCGCGCGGCAATCGACGTTCCCGGCCGAGTTCCAGCTCGTCGCGGCGATGAATCCGTGCCCCTGTGGTTACAACGGCGATCCGCTGCACGAGTGCCGCTGCACGCCCGATCAGGTACAGCGCTATCGCGGGCGTATCTCAGGCCCGCTACTCGATCGCATCGACATCTGCGTCGAAGTGCCGCGCGTTTCCATCGCCGAGTTCTCGGCCATGCGTGGGCCCAGGGACGACGACAGCGCGACCGTGCGCGCGAGGGTGGTCAAGGCCCGGGAGAAAGCGCTGCTGCGCGCTGGCCAGGCGAACGCGGAGCTGAGCGTCGTCAACCTCGAACGCGACTGCGCGCTGCCGTCCGCGGAGCGCGAGTGGTTGCAGGTGACGCTGGATAAGCTGGGTGCCTCGGCGAGGGCGTATCACCGGATTCTTCGTGTCGCGCGGACCATCGCCGATCTGGAAGGCGGGGCGGGGTGTGTGGAGCAGGTGCATCTGGCGGAGGCGTTGCACTATAGGCGGTTCTAGCCACTGAGCTTTGCAGTGATTCATTCAAGGAGAATGTTCATGAGTATTTGGGATGACCTTCAACAAGAAACCAGCTTCATCTCCGCGATCGAGGATGCGGTTAGAAATCGCATCAATTCGATAGCCGACTCGATGCAAGTGCCGACGGGTGGGCAGGAGAGCGTTGCGCTGTCTGGCGCGAGCGGAATTGACATCCAGTTCGGTCCGGCGACTTTGGATGATCTAACCATATCGGCTGAAATTACTGGGCAAGCCTTGGCATCCGCGTCCTGGATGGACGGTGGCAATGACGCGAAGCCTGAAGAGCGCGAAGTCGACGTTCAGCTGTCGGGCTTTCTGTCGATCAGCATGCCCAGTGATTTTCTTCTTATTCCCCTTGCTGACCTTGCGGTACAGCTCGAAATCGATACTGATGATATTGATGTTGATTTTGAACTGGAGGATCAAGAGCTCGATGACTATGACGGTCTTGATAACGAGTGAGGGCGTGACCATGGACGAATCGATGTTTGGAGGATTGCACTGGAAGTGGGTGTTCGTACTGGTTGCTGTTTTGACCGTCCCGATCGTCGTTCTTCTCGTTGTGCCGCATGCGGCGGTTGACCGCGTTACAAGCGGATGGAATAATCTCGGATCTTATTTCGGGGGCGTCGCCGGTCCGCTGCTGAATTTGTTCGGTCTTCTGGCAGTTCTTGCAACGCTGCGGGTCCAATCCGCGCAGCTCGCGGACGTTCGTCTTTACGACGAAAGAAACAGGCTCCGGGAAAGAGAAGCCCGTATTGAAAATACAATCGGCGGTCTACTCGACACCCTCAGCAATATTGTCGCCAGCATTACGGTTCCGTGGAAAAAGCGGCACGTTACCGGCGCCTCTGCATTTCGTCCGCTTTACTGGCACCTGCGACGTAGTTTTCGTTCGCAACTTAAGACGTCTCCTGGGAACAGTGTCGAAGCGGCGACGAGCGCCTACTCACTCTTCCACCGACAGTACGGAAGTCTGGTTGGGCATTACTTCAGAACCTACTACACGATCGTGAGATCAATTGATGAATCTCTTTTGGCTGATGACGATCGCAAGCGTCTGATTTCCTGGCTGACGTGTCGCATGAGTCGGTTCGAGTTGCTGCTTCTTTTCTATAACGGCGTGTCAGTCCACGGGACGAAGAAGCTGAAGCCGCTGATCGAGCGTTATGGACTTCTTGAGCATCTCGATCATCACCTCCTCTTCGATCAGGCCCACGTACTTTTCTACGACAAGGGCGCTTTCAGGCAAGGCGACCACCCGTAGCGCTCAATTAAGACTTATTTCATGTACTGACCAGTTGACGAATCCCCCGGCCAGGAGCATGATTCTGTACCAGGCGGTTCTCTAATGGACTGTCTGCCCCGCTCCGGTGCTGGATACCCCTCCCTCCCCCCGCTCCAGCACCGGGGCCCGGCCTTTATCTTCACCAACGATTCCCTATGCTCTTCTTGACGGCCCGCCTCTGGCGCTGGCCGTTTTCTTTTTTGGAACAGGGAAAATCATGGGACTCGAACTCGGCATCCTGCTGACACTGATGCTTGGCATCGGCTTCCTCTGCCAGTGGGTGGCATGGCGGGTGCGCCTTCCGGCCATCCTCTTCCTGCTGCTGGCAGGCATTCTGGCGGGCCCGGTGACCGGGCTCCTTCACCCGGACAAGGTCCTGGGCGACCTGTTGTTCCCGGTGGTATCGCTGGCGGTGGCGGTCATCCTCTTCGAAGGCAGCCTGACCCTGCGCTTCAGCGAGCTGAAGGGTATCGGGCACGCGGTCCGTGGCCTCGTCAGCTACGGCGCGATCATCGCGCTGCTGATGCTGGCGGGTGCGGCCCACTGGATCGGTGGTCTCAGCTGGGAACTGGCGCTGCTCTTCGGCGCACTGACCTGCGTGACCGGCCCGACCGTGATCGCGCCCATGCTGCGCACGGTTCGGCCCAATGCCCGTATCGCCAACATCCTGCGCTGGGAGGGGATCATCATCGATCCGATCGGCGCCCTGTTTGCGGTGCTGGTCTATGAAGCTATCGTCTCGCACCGCGAAGGTCACTCGATCCAGATCTTCCTCGGCACGATCGCGTGTGGCGCGATCGTCGGTGGCGTCGCCGCATTCATTCACGGCAACCTGCTGCGTCGCCACTGGATCCCCGAGTACCTGCAGAACTTCGGCACGCTGGCCGCGGTGCTCGCTACGTTCACGCTGTCCAACACGGTGGCACACGAGTCGGGCCTGCTGGCGGTGACCCTTATGGGAATCGCGCTGGGCAACATGCGTGACGTACACATCGACGACATCATGGACTTCAAGGAGCACCTGACCACCTTGCTGGTCTCGATGCTCTTCATCCTGCTGGCGGCGCGTCTGGACTGGCCGCTTCCCGATGGCGCGCTGCTGGGTGGCGTGCTGATCTTCTTCGTCGCGCAGCTCGTCATTCGTCCGCTGTCGGTCCTGGTGGCGAGCGTTGGCGGCGGGCTGTCGTGGCGTGAGCGTGCATTGATCGCCTGGGTCGCGCCGCGAGGCATCGTCGCCGCATCCGTGTCGGCGTTGTTCGCCATTCGTCTGGAAAAGGCGGGCATGGCCGGTGCCGACAAGATGGTGCCGCTCGTCTTCCTGATGATCATCGGCACGGTGGTCTTCCAGAGCGCGACGGCGCGTCCGCTGGCGCGCTGGCTGAAGGTTGCCGACCCCGAACCGCGTGGCGTGCTGATCTACGGATCCGACATCGTCGCGCTGGAGATCGCGCGCGCCCTGGCCGCCAATGAGGGGCTGCGTGTCGTCGTCGCCGACGACGACTGGAACGGTATTCGCACGGCGCGTATGGCGGGACTGTCGACGTTCTTCGGCAATCCTTCGTCGCAGGCGGCGGATCGCAATCTCGATCTCGCGGGCATCGGCCACCTGCTCGCCGTATCGACACATCGCGAACTGAACTCGCTGGCCAGCGTGCACTATCGCGAGGAGTTCGGTCGCGACAAGGTATTCCGCCTGCGCAACCTGTCGCCCGAGGAAAGCCACGGTCGCGCCTCGCTTGCGGGGAGTCTCGTCGCCACCGCGTTGTTCGCCGAGGACATGACTCACGCGCGCTTCGCGGAACTGCTGCACGAGGGATGGCGAATCAAGTCCACGCGACTGACCGAGACATTCGACTGGCCGCATTTCATCGAAGAGTACGGTTCGCGCACGGTGCCGTTGTTCGGGGTCGAAGAGAAGGGCGACCTTCGCATCGCTTCGGGCAAGAAGGTGCTGGAGCCTAAGCCCGGCTGGACGGTGATCGCCCTGGTGCCGCCAGAGCGCTGATCGCTGCCGCGACACGGGGCGGCGTTCGCAGGGTCCATCGATGAACATGAGCACGGCGGCGAACATACTTTCGCCGCCGTGCCCGGGCGCAAACGATTCGCGTCGAACGCGTTACGCCGCTGAGGCCGGATGAAACTGCTGTTCTTCCGTCGAACCGCTCAGCGCGGAGAGCGAACTGAACGAGCCTGAGATCACCTGGTTCACCGTGTCGAAGTAGCCGGTGCCGACCTCGCGCTGATGCTTCGCCGCCGTATAGCCATCCTTCTCCGCGGCGAACTCCGCCTCCTGCAGTTCCACATAGGCCGCCATCTGGCGGTCCTTGTAGCCACGTGCCAGCTGGAACATCGAATAGTTCAGCGCGTGGAAGCCGGCCAGGGTGATGAACTGGAAGGCGTAGCCGAGTTCGCCAAGCTGCTTCTGGAACGTCGCGATCGTCCTTTCATCGAGGTTCTTCTTCCAGTTGAAGCTCGGCGAGCAGTTGTACGCCAGCTTCTTGCCCGGATACTTCGCATGGATGGCCTCCGCGAACCGGCGCGCCTCGTCCATGTCCGGTGTCGACGTCTCGCACCACAGCAGGTCGGCATAAGGTGCATAGGCGAGCCCGCGACTGATCGCCTGTTCGATGCCTTGCTTCGCCTCGTAGAAACCTTCCACCGTGCGCTTGCCAGTGAGGAAGGGCTTGTCGTAGTCGTCCACATCGGAGGTGACCAGCGCGGCACCCATCGCATCCGTGCGCGCGACAATAAGTGTTGGCACGCCGGCGACGTCGGCGGCCAGTCGCGCCGCGACCAGCTTCTGCACGGCTTCCTGTGTCGGCACGAGCACCTTGCCACCCATGTGACCGCACTTCTTCGCGCTGGCCAGCTGGTCTTCGAAATGCACGCCGGCGGCGCCCGCTTCGATCATGTGCGTCATCAGCTCGTACGCGTTGAGCACGCCGCCGAAGCCCGCTTCGGCATCGGCGACGATCGGCACCAGCCAGTCGAGACCGTCCTTGCCCTCGGCGTGATGAATCTGGTCCGCGCGCAGCAGCGTTTTGTTGATCTTGCGGACGACGTTGGGCACCGAGTCGACCGGATAGAGCGACTGGTCGGGATACATCGCCCCGGCCGTGTTCGCATCGGCGGCGACCTGCCAGCCGGAGAGGTATATGGCCTGCAGTCCGGCCTTGACCTGCTGCATCGCCTGGTTGCCCGTGAGCGCGCCCAGCGCATTGACGTAAGGCGTGTCATGAATGGCGCGCCACAGGCGATCGGCACCGCGGCGGGCGAGCGTGTGCTCAACCTGGACCGTGCCACGCAGCTTCACCACGTCCTCGGCGGCGTAGGGGCGTTCGACGCCCTTCCAGCGTTCGTTGTTGGTCCAGTCCAGCGTGATGTGCTCGGCGTTATGCGTCTTCATCGTAAGGCTCCTTCGAGAGGTCGGTCAGGACAGGTGTTCGTAAGCGGGAAGGGTGAGGAAGTCGCGTAGTTCGTCGGCGTGAGTCAGTGCGGAAATCAGGCGGGCCGCATCATCGGCGCGCGATGCGCCGGGCAGGTCGCTGCCGCGAAGGCGGTGCGCATGGGCCGCGAGTGCCTGGTCGAAGAGGCCGAAGTCGATGTGTGCGTGGTCGCTGAACTCGATCGGTCCGTGATGCAGCCATTGCCAGAGCTGCGCGCGGGCGATCTCCGCGGTGGCGGCGTCTTCCATGAGGTTGTGAATCGGTACGCAGCCGAGGCCTTCGAGCCACGCCGCCGTATAGCGAAGGCAAACCTCGACGTTATTGTCGAAGCCGGCGCGGGTGACCGTACCGATGGCGGGCGCGATGAGCGCGTCACGCGAAACGGTCACGTCGTCGCGTGTCACATGCAGCTGGTTCGATGTCGGCATGTGTTCGTCGAAAATCGCCATCGCGACGGGGACGAGCGCTGGATGGGCGACCCAGGTGCCATCGTGTCCCGCGGTCACTTCGCGCAGCTTGTCGGCGCGGACCTTTGCCATCGCGGCATCGTTCGCGGCGTCGTCGCCGCGAATCGGAATCTGCGCCGCCATACCGCCCATCGCGAAGGCGCCACGGCGATGGCAGGTTCGGATCAACAGTTCGGAATATGCTTTCAGGAAGGGCGCCGTCATAGTGACCTGACCGCGCTCGGGTAGCAGTCGATCCGAATGAGCGCGGAACGTCTTGAGATAAGAAAAGATGTAGTCCCAGCGGCCGCAGTTCAGCCCGACGATGCGGGCACGCAGCGCGTGCAGGATCTCGTCCATCTGGAACACGGCGGGGAGGGTTTCGATGAGCACGGTGGCCTTCATCGATCCGTGGGGCAGGCCGAGCTGCTCCTCCGCACAGGTCATCACCGATTCCCATAGTGCGGCTTCTTCCATGCTCTGCAGCTTCGGAAGATAGAAGTACGGGCCGCGATCTTTTTCGTGAAGCGCGGTGGCGTTGTGGAAGGCGTACAGCCCAAAGTCGACGAGCGCGCCGGCGACCACGTCACCGTCGACCTCGGCATGGCGCTCGGGCAGGTGCCAGCCGCGCGGGCGGATCACCAGCACTGCCGGATGCTTGCCGACGCGATACACCTTGCCCTCGCCGTTGGTGAACTCGATGCTGCCGTTCACCGCGTCGCGGAGGTTGCGCTGCCCTTCCATCTGGTTGGCCCAGGTCGGCGCGCTCGAGTCCTCGAAGTCGGCCATGAACACCTTCGCGCCCGAGTTCAGGGCGTTGATGATCATCTTCCGCTCGACCGGACCGGTGATCTCGACCCGGCGGTCCATCAGGGCATCCGGGATCGGGCCGACGGCCCAGTCGCCATCGCGGATCGCCGTCGTATCGGTGCGGAAGTCGGGGAGTTCGCCCGCGTCGTAGCGTTGTTGGCGTGCCGTCCGCTCAGCCAGAAGGCTCAGGCGACGGCCGTCGAACCGGCGGTGCAGCCCCGCCACGAAGGCGATGGCATCCGGCGTGAGGATGTCGCCGTAGGTGTCGCGGCCGTCACCGAAGCGGACGCCGGAGAGGGGATCGATCGCGCTCTTTGGAACTGCCATGGGTCCGTGCCTCGGGATGCGGGTCTGGAGTTGAAGCTATGCCCGGGGCTATGCTTTTGACAAAGCATATGTTTCAAAGATCAATATTAAATATGTTAATGTAGTACGTATCTCGCGGAAATATTGGAAGAAAATGTCGGATAAGAAGACGGTTGTGCGAGCCAGACGCTCATCGAAGCCGGCTCCGACACGGACGAAAGGCCGCGAGAGCCCCGATGCCACGAGCCGCTTTTACTACAAGGGCAATCGTCTGAAGCAGCTGCGTGCCTTCGTCTACACCACCCGCCTGGGCACGCTGAGCCGCGCTGCTGAGGCTTTATTCCTGTCTCAGCCTTCGGTGAGCCTGCAGCTCAAGGCGCTCGAGCGCGAGATGGGTATGCCCCTCCTCGAGCGCACACGACGTCGCGTCACCCTGACCGACGCCGGCGAAGCCCTCTATGAGATGGCCCGTCCACTGGTGGAAGGCTTCGAGAACCTCGACCGGGAATTCCAGAAGAAAACGCGGGGTGCGCAATCAGGCAAGCTGACCGTGGCGGCGGGATCCTCGACCATCCAGTACCTGCTGCCCGAGCTCGTGAAGGCGTACCGGGAGCGGTATCCGTCCGTACAACTCCAGCTCGCAAACGTTACGGGTAAGGATGGCCTCGCGCTGCTTCGTGCCGACGACGCCGATATCGCGATTGGCTCGATGCTCGACGTGCCCAACGACATCGCATGGGCGCCGGTCTATCACTACGACCCGATGTTGATCATGCCGCCCGATCATCCGCTGGCTGCGAAGTCGGAGATTCGGCTTGAAGATCTCTCTCCCTATGGGCTGATCCTGCCGCCGCAGCGGCTTACGACATTTCGCCTGGTCGATATGGTTTTCCAGCAACGGCATGTGCCTTACACCGTCGCGATTGAAGTCGGTGGCTGGGACGTGATCAAGCAGTACGTCGCGATGGGTCTGGGTATCTCCATCGTCACCGGTATCTGCATTACGGAAGCGGATCGCGAGAAGCTTGCTGTGCGAAACCTGCGGCAGTATTTCCCGCAGCGCAGCTATGGGGTTGTGATGCGTAAAGGAAAGTTTCTCAGTCCTGAGGCACGCGCCTTCATCGATCTTATTCGCCCCGGTCTGCTGACCCATCGTGATTACGATGAATCGGGGCATTCGGAACGCTGACACTCATGCGTAGGTGTCGATGCTCCGCTCGGGGTGCAACGCGCGGATCATGTCGCGCAAGCCGGTGGCCAGTTCCATCCCTTTCTCATAGATGCGAATGGTATCGGTCCAGTCGATTCCGGACGTCGAATTCCTAACGTATGAAAGGTGGCCATTGAGCCGTTCCATGACATCGAACGGCGTATCGATCCCCCGGTCATAGCCCATGGCCGCGAGCGTATCCTCGCCCTCGATGTCGATCGCTCCCTCCCAGAACAGTCGAGCTGTAATGGAATTTAGCTGGCGGGGAGTCGCATGCGTCAGATCGAGATCGCGAATCAGCTCTTGCGTCTCAGGTTTAAGACGACGCAGAGCGTCTGTCGCGGTGCCTGTGTTGAATCGCCCGGTGCCGATTCGCTGGACATGGCCGCGAACGATATTGGGATCTTGCTGTGTCAGATGCGGGCCATGAGTGCGATTCGCGATTTGCATGTTGATCTCCCTTCTTTAGCACGAGAATGCAGCCGGCGTCGGAAAATCGATGTCAGTTTGGTTCGCGTGGACGCGCAGGTGACTGGCGCGAAGTGTGTGGGTAAGTCGACCTCGTGAGCTGCCGACGAACATTGTGTCGTCTCGCCGCCTGACTGCCGTCAGATCGCCGTTTGAGGTCGTCGATACCGCATACCTTGCCGAAGCGCGGTTCTGCGCGTCGCCAAGGAATATCTATGCGTCATCAAAAGAAGGTAGTGGTACTCATTGCGTTCGGACTTCTGTCTGCCGCCGCACTCGCCGCGCAAGCAGGGTCCCGTGGCGTGCCAGCGGGTACGTGCCAGATCTACACGAGGTTGGAAGGGCTTAGTGGAAGGCTGCAGAGCCAACAGTTCGCGGTCGTCCGGGAGTGGCGCACTGGATGCACGGGATCGGTGATGGCTTCCGCCGGACGAGGCTACCTGTCGTTCGAGCAGTTTCAGGACGGTGCATGGCGTCCCCGCGCCGAAGGCATCTCGGTCAACCTTGCGCGACTCCCGCCCGGTACCTACCGCCTGCGAGTAAAGAACATCAACCACACTCCACTCGATTACCTCGTCCGACTGTCCTACGGCATCGGGTGACCATCGCGCTTCACACCCCGCGATGCTTCCCGCGATACCCCGCGAACATGGCGCGGATGCGCGTCATGTCCGCTTCCATATCACCCGAGGCATGGACCAGCGGTCCCACGGTGAATGTCTTCGTCGGGTAATCGATAAACACCGTCTGGATAGGCACGCCGGCGGCTCGCGCGATACGTAGGAATCCCGACTTCCATTGCTTGACGGGCTTACGCGTGCCCTCGGGCGCAATGGCGACCCACATCTTCTCGTGCTCGGCAAAGCGCTTGACCATCTGGTCGACGACATTGGTGGCCGCGGAACGATCGATGGGAATCATGCCGAGCCTGCGCACCACAGGACCCAACGGCCCGTTGAGGACTTCGCGCTTGATCATCACCCCGACGTCCATGCCCATGGCCGACTTCACCAGCAAGCCCCACACACCGTCCCAGTACGACGAGTGCGGTGCGCCGATGAGAATGACTTTGGGCAGGTTCGGCATGTCGCCGACGACACGCCATCCGCTGCGCTTGATCACCCACCGGCAGATGCGCATCCAGCGGGACACGGGCAGCTGCGGAATGTTCGGGCCGAGTACGGGAATGCCATCCACGGGAGGGAGGGTCACTCGGCGCTCCATTTGGTGGAACGACCTTTCTTGGTCTGGCTGCGCTGGGTCTTGCCCGCGAGACGGCGTTCCTTCGAGGCTCGGGTCGGCTTGGTGGCAACGCGCTTCTTCGCCACGACCGTCGCGGCGCGAATGATCTCGGCAAGACGGTCTCGCGCGTCATCGCGGTTGCGCGCCTGCTCGCGGAAACGACGGGCCTGGATCACCAGCACGCCGGCATCCGTTATCCGGCGGTCGCCTCGAGCAAGCAGTCGTTCGCGAACCGCGTCGGGCAACGACGGCGACGACGCGACATCGAAGCGCAGCTCGACCGCGCTCTCGGTTCGGTTGACGTGCTGTCCCCCCGGACCGTCCGCGCGGGTGAAGCGCTCGATCAGTTCGGCATCGGGGATGGCGATGGATGCGGTGACGTTAAGCATGATGGCTGCGGATTCTAGCAGCCGGCCCGCTAAATCCCGTCGTGCGCTGCCGCAGGCCAGGCGTAGGCGTCCTGCCAGGCGAAGCGTTCAATCAGGCGTAGCCAAGTGTCGTCCAGACTGGCTTCGATGCACATCGGGCGAACGGCGGTTGGGTGCACGAAGTCGAGCGCCGCGGCGTGCAGCAGCAGGCGGTGCGATGCGAAGTGCTGCTTGAACAGGCGATTGTGGTCGCCGCGTCCGTGCTGGCTGTCGCCCACCAACGGATGATGGATGTGGGCGAAGTGCTTGCGGATCTGTCGGAAGCGGCCGGTCCGTGGCTCGGCGAGCACGAGGGCGTATCGCTGTTTCTCGTAACGGCCCAGCGGAATGTCGACTTCCGTGGTGGCCAGTTGCCGGTAGTCCGTGCTGGCCTCGCGTCGTGGTCCCGTGTCTTTCGAGCCCGGCAAAGGGTAGTCGATCGTGCCTTCCGCCGGATCGGGCCAGCCGCGCACCACCGCGAGGTAACGCTTGCGGACGCTGCGGCCCATGAACTGCTCGCCGAGCTGGGCGGCGACTTCAGGCGAGCGCGCCACGAGCAACACGCCCGATGTCGCGCGATCCAGTCGATGCGCGAGGTGCAGTCGCCCATCGACTTGCTCACGGAGCAGGTCGATCAGAAACGCATCGTCCGGCCCGACGAACTTCGAGCGGTGTACTGCGAGGTTCGCGGGTTTGTTGACGGCGACGATGTCGTCATCCTGATAGAGAATCTCTAGCACGTCGGTCAGGGCACCCGGCGCGGCCAGCCCGCGATGAATGCGGCGACACCCACCACGGCGGCGGCGATCGCCGGCCACATGCCACGCGACGACAACGTACCGATCAGGGCCGCACAAATCAGCAGCGTAGCGCCGAGCAGGCCGCACGCGATCAGGCGACGCATGCGTCTCGCATCGTCGCGTGCCAGGGCGAGAGCGATCGGGTCCGCTATCTCGCGGCGTTCGCCGCTGGCGACCTGACGCAGTGCGTCGCGCACCAGCTCGGGCACGCGCGGCGCCGTATGGATCCATTCCGGCAGGCGACGACGCACGTCGCGCAGGGTGGCCCGCACGCTGTAGCGCTCGCGCAGGATCCGGCGAAGCACCGGGTGAGCGACGGCCCAGATATCGATCTCGGGGTCGAGCATACGGCCGACGCCTTCGATATTGAGCAACGTCTTCTGCAGCAGGATCAGCTGCGGCTGCAGCGTGAGCTCGAAGCGACGCGCGGTCTGGAAGAGCTTCACCACCAGCTCGGCGATGGATATCTGCGACAGCGGGCGTGTGAAGTAGGGCTCGCAGACCGTGCGCACAGCGGCCTCGAGCTCATCCAGCCGAATGGTCGACGGCATCCAGCCGGCGGCGACATGCAGCTGCGCGATGCGCGCGTAGTCGCGCTCGAACAGGGCGATGAAGTTTTCGGCGAGCCAGTACTGGTCGGCCTCGGGCAGCGAACCCATGATGCCGAAGTCGAGTGCGATGAATCGCGGCTCGTCCACACGCGAGGTGTCGACCCAGATATTGCCGGGGTGGGCGTCGGCGTGGAAGAAGTTGTCGCGGAAGACCTGCTCGTAGAACAAGCGCACGCCCTTCTCGGCGAGCGCCTTACGATCGAGGCCGGCGGCATCGATCGCGACGACGTCATCGGCGCTGACGCCGCGCACGCGTTCCAGGGTCAGCACGCCCTGGGTGCTGAAGTCCCAGTGCACTTCCGGGACATACAGGTCGATGCCGCTGGCGAAGTTGCGCCGGAGCAGACTGGCGCTGGCGCCTTCGCGTTGCAGGTCGAGCTCGTTCTCGAGCATCTTCTCGACCTCGGCCACCACTTCGAGCGGACGGATCTTGTCCGCGGCCGGGTGCCAGCGCTGAGCGAGCTCACCGAGTGCATGGAGCAGGTCGATGTCGCGGGCAATCCGCTTGTCGATACTGGGGCGCAACACTTTGAGCACCACCTCGCGGCCGTCGTGCAGCGTGGCCGCGTGCACCTGGGCGATGGAGGCGGACGCCAGTGCGTTCTCGTCGAAGCTGGCGAACAGTGTCGCGACCGGCGCACGCAATTCGCGCTCGACGATCGCGCGTGCCTCGGCGCCGGGGAAAGGCGGCACCTGATCCTGCAACAGCGCGAGTTCGTCGGCGATGTCCGGCGGCACCAGATCGCGCCGTGTCGACAGCACCTGGCCGGCCTTGACGAAGATCGGGCCGAGTTCGGTCAGAGCGAGACGCAACCGCGCGCCGCGCGACATGCCTCGGGTGTCGGCGGCCGGCCCGGGAAACAGTGGGCGCAGCAGCTTGAGCGGGCGGTAGATACGCGCGCCCTCGATCACTTCGTCGAGCTGGTACTTGAGCAGGATGGCGGCGACACGCAGCAGGCGTGGAGCAAGGCGCAGCGGCGTCATGAATGTCGCTCCTTCAGGGCACGCTCGAGTCGGGCAAGCCGGGCCTCCGCGCGCTCGGCGCGCTCGCGGACCGTATCGACCCCGTCGAGGAAGATATCCATCTCGCCCGGCGCTACCGCGACCCTGCCTTCGTCACGAAGCCAGTCGGCGCCGTCCTCGGTCAGGTGCGACACCGTGTCGCGCGCGTGGGCGAGTCCATCGCGGAGCGCTTTGGCCAGGGGAACGCCGATCCGGTCGCCGAAGGTCTTCGCGAAAGCTTCCTCGACATCCGGCGCATACTGGCGCGCGAGACGCTCGAGGCGGCGAGCGAGTTCGGCATCGCCGGCGATGTCGACCTTACCGGGCGCCACGCCGTCGTCGTCGCGGCGCATGGCCATGGCGAGGAGACTGCCGGGCGAGGCGACGACACGCAGGCTGCCGCCGTCTTCAGGCGGTCCCACGCGCAAGCGGCCCTTTTCCACCGTAATGCGGATGCCCAGTTCGGGGCCGGCGAGATGCACCTGCACACTGCGGCCATCGAGCGCGTCGAGACGGGCACGGGTGTCGGGATCGAGGTCGACCGCGCGGTTGAGTGCGGTCTCCATGGCGCGTCCGGCCAGCACGCGCAGCGGACGGGGCAGGAAGCGGTTCGGGCCGGCGTCGGCTGAGGGTCGTTCGGGGGTCATGCCCCGATTGTAGCTTGCGCGGGTCAGCCCGCGCCGTCGAAACCCGCCTGACGCCACGCTTCGAACACGGCGACCGCGACCGCGTTGGACAGATTGAGGCTGCGATTGCCCGGACGCATGGGCAGGCGCACGCGCTGTGCCTCCGGAATCGCGTCGAGTACGTCGTCGGGCAGGCCGGCCGTTTCACAGCCGAAGAGCAGCGCGTCGGTCATCCCGAAGGCGACGTCGGTATGAAGCTGGCGCCCCCGGGTCGAGAAGGCGAAGACACGCGGCCGTCCGATGGCATCCAGACAGGCGTCCAGGTCGTCATGGACCGCGACGCTGGCGAACTCGTGGTAATCCAGGCCGGCACGGCGCAACCGGGCATCGTCCAGCTCGAAGCCGAGCGGTCGTATCAGGTGCAGGGTCGCGCCGGTGTTGGCGCACAGACGAATCACATTGCCCGTATTGGGCGGAATCTCGGGTCGGAACAGGATGACGTGGGGCATGCCCCCATTATGCCGCCGGCGGTGGGCACGCGGCGGCATCCTCGCCCGATACGCACGCGGTCGTCGCGACGGGATTCATCTGGCTGGTCGCAGCCAGCTGGATCGGCGCGCCCGTGTACGTGAGCATGTTGCCGACAATCAGGCCGCAGACCAGCAGGGAGGCGACGAGCAGGGTGCGCAGGATGAGCAGTTCGTGTTGCATGTCGGTGGCTCCGGGTACGGGTTTTCTTGGGTCAGACCATCTGGAACAGCGTCAGGCCACAGACGAACATCGACGTGGCGAGCAGGGCGCGGAGCATCAGCATTTCGTATTTCATGGCGTCGTCCTCAGTGTTGCCGGAGCGAAAGGCCGTCCGGCGGGGCATGACTAGTAACGCAAACGCCGTGCCAGTCTTTAAGAGTGCGCAATCAGCTGATTCGCATGAGGTTTGTCAGGTCGTTCCGAAAGCGATGCCTGTCCGCGGACACTGACCGTGTGCGAGCGGACACCGTCCGCACACTCCGGCATGCCCGATTGCGTCGGGACGACATCGCGGGCTAGCCTCCACGGGACCCGGGCCATGAAGGCCCACTGGAGCCGTGCATGAAGAACCGCCTCACCCTGCTTGCCGCCGGGCTGATCTCCTTCGTCGGGGCCGCCGCCGCGGCCACCACCTCTCCCGATGCGATTCCCGACATTCCCTACACCCGTTTCCAGTTGCCCAACGGGCTGACGGTGGTCGTGCATGAGGACCACAAGGCGCCCGTCGTCGCGGTCAGCATCTGGTACCACGTGGGCTCGGGAGACGAGCCGGCCGGCAAGACCGGCTTCGCGCACCTCTTCGAACACCTCATGTTCTCCGGGTCGGAAAACCGTAAGGGCACCTACTTCCAGCCCTTCGAACGTGCCGGCGCCACGGACATGAACGGCACCACCTGGTTCGACCGCACCAACTATTTCGAGACCGTCCCGACCACCGCCGTCGACATGGCGCTGTGGATGGAATCCGACCGCATGGGCCACCTGCTCGGCGCCATCGGCCAGAAGGAGCTCGACACCCAGCGAGGTGTCGTCCAGAACGAAAAGCGCCAGGGCGAAAACCGCCCCTACGGCCGCGTCGACGAAAACGTCCTGGTCAACACTTTTCCGGCCAACCACCCGTACCATCACGACACCATCGGCTCGATGGCCGACCTCGACGCGGCCTCGCTCGCCGACGTCAAGCAGTGGTTCCACGATTACTACGGCGCGTCCAACACCACCCTCGTGCTCGCCGGCGACATCACGGTGGCACAGGCGAAGGCCAAGGCCGAGAAGTACTTCGGTGACATCCCGGCGGGTCCGCCGGTTCCTCGCCAGCAGGCGTGGATCACGCCGGTGCAGACATCCTCCCGGGGCACCCAGCATGATCAGGTGGCGCAGACGCGCATCGTGCGTACGTGGATCGTGCCGCAGCTGGGGACCGACGACGCCGTGCAGCTCGACCTGGCCACGACCGTGCTCGGTGGCGGCAAGACATCGCGGCTGTACCAGCGCCTCGTTTACCAGGACAAGATTGCGGATGACGTGAGCCTGGGTATTTCGCCTTTCGCCCTGGCCAGTCAGGTGCAGCTGACGGTCGACGTGAAAAACGGCGTCGATCCGGCGAAGGTCGAAGCGGCGGTCGCCGACGTCTGGAAGGACTACCTGGCCAAGGGGCCGACCGACGACGAACTGCTCCGGGCCAAGGTCGCCAATCGTGCCGGCTTCGTGCGCGGCCTCGAAAAGGTCGGCGGTTTCGGTGGCAAGGCGGTCATCCTTGCCGAGGGCCAGGTCTACCGGAATGATCCCGAAGCCTATAAGAAGGATCTCGAGCGCGCGCAGAAAGCCACGACGGCCTCCGTGCTGGCGGCGTCGAAAACCTGGCTGGCCAAGGGCGACTACACGCTGACCGTGCTGCCTGCCGCGCCGGGTTTCGATCCCGCGGCCGAAGACAAGGCCGTGGTGGGTCTCGGCGACGCGCAAGGTCGTCCGGCCGCCGTCACTCCCCCCGCGAAGACGTATACCGTCGGCAAGTCTGAGGTGGACCGCAGCACGGGTGTACCCGCCGTCGACACGTTCCCCGACCTGTCCTTCCCGAAGCTGCAGCGCGGCAAGCTGAAGAACGGCATCGAAGTCGTGCTCGCCGAGCGCCACACGGTGCCGGTCACTCAGGTGCAGCTTCTGTTCAATGCCGGCTACGCGGCGGATCAGGGCCGTAAGCTGGGCACGGCGAGCTTCACCTCCGCCCTGCTGGAAGAGAGCACGAAGTCGCTCGATTCCGTGGAGGTCGCGCGCCGCAAGGAGCGTCTCGGCGCCATCGTGTCGTCCAGCTGCTCGCTCGATAACTGCAGCGTCGGTCTCAACGCGCTGAACACCGACCTCACGCCGTCGCTGGCGCTGTTCGCCGACATCACGCGCAATCCGGCGTTCAAGGCGGACGACATCGAGCGCGTGCGCGGCCAGTGGATCGCGGGCATCGCGCAGGAGAAAACCGAGCCGACCGGGCTCGCATTGCGCACCCTGCCGCCGCTGCTTTACGGCAAGGATCACGCGTACGGTATTCCGTTCACCGGCAGCGGCACCGAAAAGGCCATCGCTTCGCTCACCGCCGATGATCTCGCCGCATTCCAGCGCGACTACCTGCGCCCCGACAACGTGCGCATCGTCGTGGCCGGCGATACGACGCTTGCCGACATCCTGCCAAAACTCGATGCTGTCTTTGGCGACTGGCAGGCGCCGTCCACCGCGCTGCCGAAGAAGAACATCGGTGAAGTCGCCGCGCAGCCCAGGCCGCGCGTCTTCCTGATCAACCGGACCGACGCCCCACAGTCGCTGATCCTGGCGGGTCTGCTGGCGCCGTCGACCAAGGCGAAGAACGCGCTCGACCTCGGCATCGCCAATGGTGCCTTCGGTGGCACGTTCACTTCGCGCCTCAACATGAACCTGCGTGAGGAGAAGCGTTGGGCTTATGGTGCGGGCAGCATGCTTTCCGATGCTCAGGGTCAGCGCCCGCTGTTGTTCTACGCGCCGGTGCAGACCGATAAGACCGCCGAATCCGCTGCGGAAATCCTCAAGGAGGCAAAGGCCGTTATCGGACCGAAGCCGCTGACCGACGAGGAAATCGAGAAGATCCGCGCGCAGCGTGTTCGTGCGCTGCCCGGTAGCTTCGAGACCACCTCGGCCGTTCTGGGGGCGATCACGGGCATCCTGATTTACGACCGTCCGGACGACTACGTGCAGACGCTGAAGTCGCGTATCGAAGGCGTCGACCGCAAGGACGCCGAAGACGCCTTGTCAGCCGTGATCCATCCGGACGCGCTGACCTGGGTGATCGTCGGTGACCTGCGCAAGATCGAAGCCCCGGTGCGTGCGCTGAACCTCGGCGAAGTGCACGTGATCGATGCCGATGGCGCGCCGGCGAAGGACACCGTGCCTGCCAGGGCGGCCAGGTCCAAACCGGCCCCCTCGAAAAAGTGACCGGGCGCGAGGGCGCGAACGAAGAAGATCGCGCCCTCGCTTCCATCCGGCTAGCATACCCATCGAACGATCTTCCGGAGCTCTACCATGCGCAAGGCCCTTGTCCTCCTCATCCCGCTCGCCCTTTCGGCCTGCACGTGGGGCATCAAGCTCGATGACAGCGCGCGCAATGTCCGCACCGCCTGGAACGGCGACGTGTCCAGCTGCCGCGATCAGGGCAAGGTCACCGTCTCCGTACAGAGTCGTGTCGGCCCTATCGATCGCAACGACCTGAAGGTCCGCGACGAACTCGAAGTGCTCGCACGCAACGAAGCCGCGAAGATGGGCGCGGATACCGTCAAGCCGCTCGGCGATCCGAACGGTGGTTCGCAGGAGTGGGGCGCCTATTCGTGTGGGCCTCGCGGTGCCGGTCCGGGCCGTGCCAACAACCCGCCGCCGCCTCCGCCGCAGAACAACAACGCGGCGCCGCAGGCTGGGTTCGAAACCGTCCCGCTGAAGAACTGAGCCTGGCTCAGATCGGCCTCACCCCTTCGCCCGCGTGCCGGGCGAAGGTCGCCGCCAGCCAGTCGATGAACACGCGCACCCGCGGCGACAGCTGCCGGTTGTGCGGGTAGAGCAGAGATACCGGCGACGGTGTCGGCGGAAACGCTTTGAGTACTTCGACGAGCGTGCCGGCCGCGAGGTCAGCGGCCACGTGGTATCTCGGCACCTGAATCAGGCCCAGCCCCAGCCGCGCGAGTGTCAGATTCGTCTCCGCGCCCGTCACCGTGACCGTCGATGGCAAGGTGACGTGCCGCACGTCGTCGCCGACGACGAATTCCAGGGGCAGCGTTGCTCCCGTCGACGTCGACAGGAAGCCGATGGCCTCATGCCCGTCGAGATCGTCCGGAGACGAGGGCATGCCACCGTGTCTTTCGAGATATCCGGGGCTGGCGCACGTCACCTCGTCCAGCCAGGCGATGCGGCGTCCCACCATCGTGCTGTCGCTGAGATCGCCGACACGTAACACGCAGTCCACCCCTTCGCGAACGAGATCCACCCACCGGTCGCCTTCGCCCACGTGGATATTCAGTGCGGGATAACGGGCCAGGAACTCCGGCAGCGACGGAAGAACGAAGTGGCGGGCGAGGGTGCCGTGTACGTCCACGCGCAATAAACCGGCCGGGCGGGCGTCCACGAACGCAGCCTCCGCATCCTCCACGTCGGCGAGGATTGATACGCAGCGGCGATGGTAAGCCTCCCCATCCAGCGTCGGACTGACATGTCGGGTGGTTCGCTGGAGCAGGCGGACGCCGAGCCTGGCCTCGAGTCGCTTGATCGCCTGCGTAACGGTCGACCGCGGCAGGTCGAGGTCCGTTGCAGCGAGCGTGAAGCTTCTCCGTTCCACGATGCGGACGAACAATCGCATGGTGTCGAAACGATCCAGGGCCATCCTTTGTTCCGTTGCAAGGAATAGTGAAGCCCAATATAGGTGGATTATCCGCCGACAGCCAACGCCCATCTTGGTCTCGCCCGGCAATCGCGCCGGTATCGGAGAACCGAGATGAACGTGAAAAACAGCAGGATCGCCATCGTGACGGGTGCCTCGCGCGGCATCGGTGCCGCGGTTGCCAAACGGCTCGCCAGCGACGGCTTTACCGTCCTCGTGAACTATTCGGGGAGCGCGCAGGCGGCGGAGGCGGTCGTCCGGGAGATCGAAACGGCCGGTGGCCAGGCGATCAGTGCGCAGGCGGATGTCGCGAACGCCGCGGATGTGCGTCGCCTGTTCGACAAGGCCGAGGAGGTTTACGGCGGCGTGGATGTCCTGGTGAACAACGCGGGCGTGATGGCGCTGGCCCCGGTGGCCGAGTTGAAGGACGAGGACTTCGATCGCCTCTTCGCGATCAACGTCAAAGGCAGCTACAACACCATGCGCGAAGCGGCGACGCGCCTTCGCGAAGGTGGCCGCATCGTCAATTTCTCATCCAGCGTGGTTGCCCTGTTGCAGCCGGGCTATGCCGCCTATGCCGCGACCAAGGCGGCCATCGAAGCGACCACGATGGTGCTGGCGCGCGAACTGCGTGGCCGCCACATCACGGTGAATGCGATTGCCCCCGGTCCGACCGGCACCGACCTGTTCCTCGACGGCAAGTCGCCCGAGCTGGTTGACCGGCTGGCCAAGCTGTCACCGCTGGAGCGTCTCGGCACGCCGGACGACATCGCCGCTGCCGTGGCATTCCTCGCGGGGCCGGACGGCGGTTGGATCAACGGTCAGGTGCTGCGCGCCAACGGCGGGGTGGTCTGACGTGAAGCAGATCATCCTCATTACCGGGGCATCCAGCGGTTTCGGCCTGCTGACGGCGCGCGCACTCGCGGCGGCGGGACACACGGTCTATGCCAGCATGCGCGATGTCGCGGGTCGCAATGCCGCCAACGCCGAAGCGGTCCTGAAAGAAGCGGCTGAACGGCAGGTCGATCTTCGCGTCGTCGAGCTCGATGTCACCTCCGAGGCATCCGCAGAGGCGGCCGTGAAAACCATTGTGGATCGCGATGGCCGTCTGGATGTCCTCGTGCACAACGCGGGTCATATGGTGTTCGGTCCCGCTGAAGCCTTTACGGCGGAGCAGTACGCCCAGCTCTACGACGTCAACGTCCTAGGCACGCAAAGGGTGAACCGCGCCGCGTTACCGGTGATGCGTGCGCAGGGCAGGGGCCTGTTGCTCTGGGTCTCATCGAGCAGCACGCGCGGCGGCACGCCGCCGTTTCTCGCTCCGTACTTCGCCGCGAAAGCCGCCATGGACTCGCTCGCGGTCAGCTATGCCGGCGAGCTGACCCGCTTCGGTATCGAGACTTCGATCATGGTGCCGGGCGCCTTCACCAGAGGAACCAACCACTTCGCTCACGCGGGCAAGCCCTCCGATGAGCCGCGCGCGGCCGCCTATATGGATGGTCCGTACAAGGGCATGCCGGACACGATCCTGAAGGGGTTGGCTGCGCTCGAACCGGCCGATGCCGACGCGGGTGAGGTGGCAACGAAGATCGTCGAGGTGGTCGGCTTGCCCTTCGGCAAGCGGCCGTTCCGGGTGCATGTCGATCCGTCCCAGGATGGTGCGGAAATCGTCAGTGGCGTCGCGGACCGCATGCGTCGCGAGTTGTTCTGGCGCGCGGGCATCGAGGATCTGCTGACGGTCAGGGCGGGCTGATCGCCAGCGTGCTGCTGATCCGATCGGGGAAAGCGCCGGCACGGATAGGGCACGTGACCGTCAGCCCGGTCGGACACGGTGGCGGACACGGACAGTGTCCGCGGACACCTGGCCGGCGTGTCACGCGGTGCCGCAACTCGCTGAGCCAGCGCGAGTTAGCGTCCTTTTGTGGGTTTGGCCCGTCTCTTGCTCTTTCGGGTATGCGAACAAGGGCAGGGGACCGACCGGGATGTTTGGCTATTACGTGGAACTGGCCGTGCGCAGCCTCAGGCGCAATCCCGTACTGACGGGCCTGATGGTGCTGGCCATCGCGGTGGGTATCGGCACCAGCATGACCACGCTGACCGTGATGCATCTGCTCTCAGGGGATCCGCTTCCGGGTCGAAGCGAGCATCTCCATTACGTGCAGGTCACGCCGTATCCCCAGGATGCAACGCCCACGCATCCCAGCGAAGTGATGGACTACCGCTCCGCGATGGATCTGTGGAAGGCGAAGCGCGCGGATCAGCAGGCACTTCTGGTCGGAAGCACGATCAAGGTCCATGTCCCGGCGTCGACATCGCCGCCACTGCTGCTGAGCATGCTGTCGACTCATGCGGACTTCTTCACCATGTTCGCGGCGCCCTTTGAATATGGTGGCGCCTGGACGGCGGAGGATGACGAGAAGCACGCTCGGGTCGCCGTGATCTCGTCCGATCTGAACCACAGGCTCTTCCGAGGCGAAAACAGTATCGGCAAGATCATCCGCCTGCGCGACAGCGACGTTCGCATCGTGGGTGTGCTGAAACCCTGGCGTCCGTCGCCGCTCTTTTACGACGTCTATGGCGGCCGCATGGCGCATGGCGACACCGCCGACTTCTACGGGAAGATCGAGGACGTAATGACGCCCTTCCAGTCCGGCCTCGAAATCAACGACGGCAATTTCGTCCAGTTCACGTGCTGGCAACTTCCTCCGTCACCGGGCCATCTGCAGGATGCGCCGTGTCTTTGGGTGAGGTTGTGGGTGCGGCTGCAAGACGATGCGAAAGTCGCGGCGTATCGCCGCTTCGTGGCCGACTACGCTGCGCAACAGAAGGCGCAAGGTCGCTTCCGTCACGACCTGACGGCCGTGCCATCGCTGATGGAATGGATGACGAGCAATCGGGTCGTACCCGGTGACGTGCGCTTGCAGGTATGGCTTGCGTTCGCCTTCCTCGCCATCTGCCTGTGCAACACGGTCGGCCTGTTGCTCGCGAAGTTCCTTCGCCGTGGCGCGGACTTCAGTGTGCGTCGGGCGCTGGGGGCCACGCGCGGGGCGGTCGTCATGCAGTGCCTCGTCGAGACCGGCGTCATCGGCATCGCCGGCGGTCTGCTCGGCTGGTTGTTCACCCTGGCCGGCCTGTGGCTCGTGCGCCAGCAACCTGTGCCTTATGCGGATATGGTCCGACTCGATGCATCGATGTTCATGACGACGTTCGTTCTCGCCGTGACGACCAGCTTGCTGGCGGGCGCGCTACCCGCCATCCGTGCCGGTCGGGTCGCCCCCGCGCTGCACCTGAAGACGCTGTAAGGACGATCGCCATGCGGACGCACCCCATCTTCGCCGGACTCCGGCATCACCGCCTCGCCACCACGCTCATCGTGCTGCAGATCGCGCTTGCCTGCGCCGTCATGTGCAATGCGTGCTCGCTGATCGCGGCACGCTGGCAGGCCATGCAGCTGGTGACCGGTATCGACGAGGCTTCGCTCGGCACGTTGTATCTGTCGGGTTTCGAACCGGGACGCGCCAATGACCTCAACGCGCGGATGGTGGCCGGGCTTCGTGCCATCCCCGGGGTGACGGCGGTCAACGTGGTGAACACGGTGCCCTTCAGTCACGGCGCGGGAACCGTAGGCGTGACACTGGACGCCGCGGGGCAGCGCGAGGGGGGCGTCGTCGACGTTTATCTGGGCACGCCCGGTACGCTGGAGGCACTGGGCATACTCATCGTCGAAGGGCGCGCGCCCGGCGCCGAGGACTACCGTCCTGTGGGCGACTTCTTTCCCTCCCAGGCGAACGTGCTGATTACACGCGCCGCCGCGGATCACATGTGGCCTGGTGTGAGTCCTCTGGGCAAGGAGATCTTCGTCGACAAGAACCACTTCCGTGTCATCGGCGTCATGGAACACCTCTCCATCGCCAGGCCCGGTTCCATGGGGCCGGAGGAAACGGACTGGTCGGTGTTCGCGCCGTCGCTTGCCGGGCCCACGCTGGCCGGCACTTACGTGATTCGCGCGAAGCCGGGCGATCTACCCGCCGTGATGCATAAGGCGCGCGAGGCGGTGACCGCACTGGCGCCGGATGCCGTGCTGATCCGTGAAAACAGCGACTCTCTGCCGGCGTTGCGCGCCGCCCACTTCGCCAACGACAGGGCGATGATGAGCCTCCTCGTCGGCATCATCGTGACCCTGTTGCTGGTGACGGCGCTGGGCATCGTCGGCCTGGCGAGCTTCTGGGTGCAGCGGCGGCGTAAGCAGATCGGCATTCGCCGGGCGATCGGCGCGTCCCGTCGCGACATCGTCCAGTACTTCCAGCTGGAGAATTTCTTCATCGTAAGCATGGGCATCGGCGCAGGCGTGCTGCTGGCTTACGCTGCCAGCCTCACGCTCATGCACTTCTACGAAGTGCCCTTGTTGCCGCCGTGGTATCTGGCGGTGGGTGGCGCGACGCTTTGGATTCTCGGGCAGTTGGCCGTGCTGGGGCCCGCCCTGCGCGCGGCGGCGGTCCCGCCTGTGGTGGCGACGCGGGCGGGATGAGGGCATTGCTCTTGCTCAGCTGCCGGAGTGCGCGACGGTATGCGCCGTGATCGTGTAACCGAACGGATCGACAAAGGCGAAGTAGCGGCCGAAAGGGCCATCTTTCGGTGCGAACACAATGGGCGTCCCGTGCCCGACGAGATGATCGTGCAGCGCATCGGCATCGTTGCATCCGAACCAGAGAGCGATGCCCTCACCGAGGTTGTCGTTTCGGCTGAGCTCGGCGACAGGCGTGCGCACGGCGAACGGAATGGGTCGGGTATCGAAGACCACGGCGCCGGGAGGGCTTTGGGCTGCGACCTTCAGCCCCACGACATCGGCGTAGAAAGCCCGTGCCGCATCGAGATCATGGGTTTGAATGCCGACGAAGTCGGGGCCGATCAGATGGGGCATGACAGTCTCTCCTGTGCGTGAGTTGGGCTAAGATATCAGTGTGCTGATACTAATGTAAGGGCCCTGATATGACCAGCCGTAAATCGCGACCCGAGATGAGCGATCCCTACGCGACCATCGGCTACGCCTTGAAAATGGCCCAGCAGGCGCTGCGAACGAGGATGGACGCCGGTCTGCGGGAGATCGGACTGACGACGCCGCAATACGCCGTGC
The DNA here is from genome assembly GCF_900167995.1 of Luteibacter sp. 22Crub2.1. Lineage (NCBI taxonomy): Bacteria > Pseudomonadati > Pseudomonadota > Gammaproteobacteria > Lysobacterales > Rhodanobacteraceae > Luteibacter > Luteibacter sp. 22Crub2.1. The sequence goes on along the minus strand of NZ_FUYT01000013.1, from coordinate 84,988 downwards.
TCACCTATCTGAAGAACGAAGCGGGTGCGTCGAACGCGACGCTCGCACGGCGCGCCTTTGTGACGCCACAGACGATGCAAGGCATCCTGGTCGCGCTGGAGCGCGCGGACCTCATCGTGCGCACGGCCGATCCCGACCACGGACGGGTTCAGAAAACCGAGCTCACCGCCGCGGGACTCGATGCACTGGACGCCGCGTCGGGCATCGCGGCCGACGCGGAAAGACGTCTGCGCGAGGCGTCGGCACCGGAGGATCCGCAGGCGGTCGCGGCGCTGTTGTTGCGGCTCGCCGAGGCGTTGCGCTGAGCGCGTAGACCTTTCACTACCGATCGATGCAGCCTCCTGCGTGCAAAGTTGTCGACCCGCTCCATCATTGCCAATGTCGTCCGTCCGTCCGCCAGCAGCGAGCCGCAGCGACTCCGCCGCCTGCTCGACCGCACCGCGATTTCTTCCGGATAAATTACACCTATTGATAATACATAAATGAACTATATACTTATGGGGTAACCGAAGACGGGACACCCCATGAGCGATTTCGCCCCCACCGAAGCACGCCTCGACGTCACCCGCGCGAAGTATCCGGGGTTTCCGCGGGAGCCGGCCGTGCTCGTTCGCCTCATCAAGCACATCTACAAGGAAGTGCACGACGAGGCCAACGCCGTGACGAAGCCGTTCGGGCTGAACCATCCCGAGTACAACATCCTGATGATGCTCTACGGTTCGCCGGACAGCGCGATGAATCCGTCGCAGCTGGCCGAGGCCGCCGGGGAGAAGTCGGCCAACATCACCCGGCTGACGACCCAGCTCTGCGACAAGGGCTACATCGTGCGGACCGGCAGCGACGAGGATCGCCGCAAGGTGACCCTGACCCTGACGCCCGAGGGCCTCGAACTGATCGAGAGCTTCCTGCCGGATATCGTCACGCTGCTTCATCGGCAGACCCGTAATCTGCAGCCATCGGAACAGGCGCTGCTGGAAGGCCTGCTGAAGAAGATGCTGGCTGGATTCGGGGAGTAACCAGGGCGCGCCATGTCTGCCACCGGCCTACAAAACGCCACCCCCGACACCCGCCAGATCGTCGTCGAGACGCTGCGCGAGGAGGTCAACGTCTGGCTGTTCGTGGTCAAGACGCTGATCGCCTTTTTCCTGACGGGCTGGCTCGCCATGCGACTCGACCTGCCGGCGCCTTCGACAGCGATGCTGACCACGGTCATCGTCGCCAACCGCCAGTCGGGCATGGTGCTGGCCAAGAGCTTCTATCGTGCGATCGGTACCCTCGCCGGTGCCACGGCGGCGATCGCCATCGTGGCCGCCTTCCCGCAGGAGCGCGACCTCTTCCTTCTCGCGCTGTCGCTGTGGATCGGCGTCTGCGCCGGCGGTGCCACGCTGTACCGTAACTTCAAGTCGTACGCGTTCGTACTGGGCGGTTACACGGCGGCCATCGTCGCCATTCCCGTCATCGACAATCCGCCCGGCGTCTTCGACTCTTCGTGGGCTCGCATCAGCGAGGTGCTGCTGGGCCTGATGGTCAGTGGCCTGGTCAACGACATCGTTTTCCCGAGTCGCATGCGTGACGTCCTGCGTCGCGCGGCCCGCGAGCAGTTCGCGAGCTTCGTCGGCTTCGTCCGCGACAGCACGGGGGGAAGCATCGCGCGTGACACCATGGAGAAAGCGCACCTGCGCTTCGTGCGCGCCGCCGTGACGCTGGAAGACCTGCGCAGCTCGGTGATTTTCGAGGACGCCGAAGCGCGTGCGCGCAGCAATCACCTGCGTCTTTTCAACCAGCGCTTCATGGCCGCGTCGACCAGCTTCCAGTCGCTGCATCACCTGATCAACCGGCTGAAGCGCGCGCAGCGCGATCTCGCCGCGGATACGCTCATCCGGCTTTACGCGCCCATCGGTGAGGCGCTCGATGCACCCATCGAGGCCGGCGCCGCCGCCCGTGTCCTGTTGCCCAGGCTGGTGTCGGCGCGTGACACGATGCGCGCATCGGTTCCGGGCCTGCGCGCGTCCTTGTCCGACTCACAGGACGTGCGTGACTTCGATACGGGCGCCTCGCTGCTGACCCGCTTCGTCGATGAGCTGCACGGTTACGTCGACGCCGCGGCGTCGCTGCAGACGCCGCGGGTGATCGCCGGCTCCGCCGAGCGCGTGCGCTTCGATCGCGGCAACGACTTCCTCGGTGCGGGTCTTGCGACGTTTCGCACGACGCTGACGATGCTCGTGCTCGGTGCGTTCTGGATCTACAGCGCATGGCCGCTGGGCTCGAGCGCGATGCTGCTGGCGACGGTTTTCGCGGGCCTCTTCGCCACGATTCCCAATCCGACGCGCGTGACCTGGCAGGTCATGCTCGGCTATCTGTCGGGAATGGCGGTGGGCTTTATCTGCGAGTTTCTACTGCTGACCCAGGTCGACGGGTATGGGCTGCTCGTCGTGTGCGTCGCACCTTTCCTGGCCCTCGGGCTGGTCATGATGATGACGCAGCGTCTCGCGTTCTATGGACTCGGCTGGGCGATGGGCTTCGCCTACATCCTCTCGCTGAAGAACGTGCAGGTTTACGATCCCGCTCACTTCATCAATGACGCCATCGCCCAGGTCGTGGGGCTTGGCGCCGCCGCCGTCTCGTTCGTCGTGATTCCGCCAGCCATCGGCAGCGCGTGGCTGCGCCGGCGCCAGCTGGCCCGTCTGCGCGGGCAGGTCGCGCTTGCCGCCGAAGCGCCGCTGCCGGGCCTCCGCCATCGGTTCGAAAGCGTCAACTACGATCTGGTCAGTCAGGTCGTCGCGCAGACCCAGCCGGGCAGTGCGGACTCGCGGTCCCTGATCGCCTGGGCCCTCGCGGTCCACGAGACCGGGCGCGCGCTGATCGAACTCCGTCACGACATGGCGCGCGGGGATGTGCCGCCGACGCTTCGTCCTTACCTCGACGACGCCTTGCGCACGCTGGCGCGCTTCTACGAGAAGCCCGATGCGGCCGGCTACCTGCTGGCGCGCGACGCCGTCGCGACCGCCATCGCCAGCGTGGGTGAGCATGAGGGTGTCGCTCATCTGCTCGAACATCTCCATCTCGTCCGCATGGCGCTGCTCGACGGTGAATCCGTCCTCGCCGCCTACATGCCCAATGCCCCGCTCAGCAAGGACATCGCTCATGCCTCGTGAAATCGCACTCGGCGACGCGCTCGTTCCGGGCCTGCTCGTCTTCTTCGTCCTGGCGCTGCTGCTGTTGTGGCTGCTGGACGGTATCGCCGGTCGCCTGGGGTTGTACCGGCTCGTGTGGCATCCGCCGCTGTTTCGTCTTGCTGTCTTCGTCTGTGTCTTCGGCGCCTTCGCGCTGTTCATGTTCTGAGTGGAACCCTCATGAAACTCGCCAGCATCATTCGTTTCGCCGTTACCGCGGTCGTCGTCGTCATCGCCGCCTTCGTCGGACATGCCATGTGGAAGCACTACATGTATTCGCCGTGGACGCGTGACGGGCGCGTACGAGCGGAGATCGTCCGTATCGCTCCCGACGTCGCCGGACTGGTGACGGACGTCAAGGTCATCGACAACCAGACGGTGAAGAAGGGTGACCTGCTCTTCGTCGTCGACAAGGCCCGCTATCTCAACGCCGTGGCGCAGGCCGAGGCCAACCTCAATGCCGCCGAGGCGGCGGCGCGTGCCGCGGGGGCGAGCATCAATGCGGCTCAGGCTGGCGCGTTGCAGAGCCGCTCCAACTTCGAGATGTACGAGGCGCAGTCCGAGCGCCGCCAGAAACTGATCAACAACGTGATCTCGGCGGAAGACAAGGCGAACGCGATGGCCGCCGCCAATGCCGCGAAGGCAGGCTGGCAGCAGGCGCAGGCCAGCACGAAGCAGGCCAGTGCGGCGCAGCAGCAGTCACTGGCCGCCGTTGCGCAGGCTCAGGTCGAACTCGCTTCCGCACAGCTCAATCTCGACCGCACGGAGGTGCGCGCGCCGGTGGATGGCTTCGTCACCAATCTCGACGTCCGCGTCGGCGACTACGCCAGTGCCGGCACGGCCCGCCTCGCCCTGATCGACAGCCATTCCTACTGGATCTACGGCTACTTCGAAGAAACCAAGTTGCCGGGCCTGCGCATCGGCGATCCGGTGGATATCCGCCTGATGAGCGGTGGTGCGCGCCTGAAGGGCACCGTCGAGAGCATCGCCCGCGGCATCACCGACGCCGACAACCCGACCGGAAGCGACCTGCTGGCCGATGTGAATCCGACCTTCAACTGGGTGCGCCTGGCGCAGCGCGTGCCGGTCCGGGTGCGGATCGACAGCGACCACCTGCCGGCGGGCGTGGTGTTGTCGGCGGGCATGACGGCGACGCTGATCGTGCGGCCGTCGCACCCGGAGGCGGTGGCGGCGCGCTGAGCGCCGCGGTCCCTCAGGCCTGCGGCGGAGCCAGCCGCGCGAGCCGCAACTGCAGCCACTTGTCCACATCCGGCCACTCGGTGGCGAGGATGCTGTAGCAGACGGTGTCACGCAGCGATCCGTCGGGACGACGCTTATGGGCCCGAAGCACGCCCTCACGCCTTGCCCCCAGCTTCTCGATAGCTCGCTGGGAATCCTGGTTGTAGGCATCCGTGTGGAATTCGACGGCCACGGCGCCGACGTTCTGGAAGGCGTTGGACAGCAGGAGGTGCTTGCTTGCCGTGTTCACATGGCTGCGCTGCCAGCGCCGGGCGTACCAGGTGTAGCCGATGGCCAGCCGGGACGGATCGTTCACGATGTCGTAGTAGCGCGTGCTGCCGACGATCTCGCCGGAGGCATTCTCGCGGATCGCCCAGGGAGACATCCGGCCTTCTTCCTGGCCGCGCAGCGCCGCTTCGACGTAGTCGGTCATCCGGCCCGGGGCGGGCACCGAGGTGAACCAGAGGTTCCAGAGGTCACCGTCCGCCGCCGCGCGCTCCAGCGGCTCGATGTGGGCCAGTTGCAGCGGCTCGAGGCTGACGTAGGGGTTTTCCAGGCGAACGGGGTCCATCGGCGTCCTTCAGGCGTCCAGATCCGGGATGAGCCGGCTTTCGATACGGGAAATGGTGTCCTTCAGCAGCAACTTACGCTTTTTAAGACGAGTCAGCTGGAGCTCGTCGCGGCTGATGGCGGCGGCCAGATGGTCGATCGCGGCGTCGAGGTCGCGATGCTCGACCTTCAGTTCGGCGAGGCGCTGCTGGAGCTCGTGAGGATCCTGGACCTGCATGGCGTTGGGCCGGGCGAGGAGGGGAGCGACGATTGTAACCCCGGGCGCGGGGTCCCGCAGCGGCTACAATAGGGGGCCGTCCCCTCCGAATACCGCCTGAGCATGTCCGCCACGCCCGACGCCACACGCAAGCAGAGCTACGAAGCCGGCAAGCTGGCCAAACGCCTGCGTCGCCAGGTCGGCCAGGCGATCGCCGACTTCGGCATGATCGAGGACGGCGACCGCATCATGGTCTGCCTCTCCGGCGGCAAGGACTCCTACACGATGCTGGACATGCTGCTGTCGCTGCAGGCGAAGGCACCCGTCCGTTTCGAACTGATCGCGGTCAATCTCGACCAGAAGCAGCCGGATTTTCCCGCGCACGTGCTGCCGGAGTACCTGACAGGACGGGGCGTGCCGTTCCACGTCATCGAGCAGGACACGTACAGCGTCGTCACCCGTGTGATTCCGCAGGGCAAGACCATGTGCAGCCTCTGCTCGCGCATGCGGCGGGGAGCGCTGTACCAGTGGGCGTCGGACAACGGGATCACCAAGATCGCGCTCGGTCACCATCGCGACGACATCCTGGGGACGTTCTTCCTGAACATGTTCTACCAGGGCAGCCTCAAGGCCATGCCGCCGAAGCTGCTCTCGGACGACGGTCGCCATGTCGTCATCCGCCCGCTTGCGTACTGCCGCGAGGATGACATCGAGACTTACGCCGAGGCCCGCGCGTTTCCCATCATTCCCTGCAACCTGTGCGGTTCGCAGGAGAACATGCAGCGTAAGGTGGTCAAACGCATGCTGCAGGAATGGGAGAAGTCCCATCCCGGCCGCAGCGAAACGATTTTCCGGGCGATGGGCAATATCGCGCCCTCACAGCTGACGGACCGTAGCCTGTTCGACTTCGCGGCGCTGGGCGCACGCGAAGGCGCGGCGCGCGCCGACGCACATGCCTGGCTGACCGGCGGCGACGCCGGTGACGATAACGACTGATCATTTCCTCTACCCGCTTCAAGGCCTGCCGACCATGACTCTCTTCTCTTCCGTCGAACTCGCACCGCGCGATCCGATCCTCGGCCTCAACGAAGCGTTCGGCGCAGACACCCGCACCGACAAGGTCAACCTTGGCGTTGGCGTGTACTACGACGCCAACGGCCATGTGCCGCTCCTGCGCGCCGTGCGTGAGGCCGAAAAAGCCCGCCTCGAGGCGCAGCTGCCGCGCGGTTACCTGCCCATCGACGGCATCGCCCTCTACGACAGCGCCGTACAGAACCTTCTGTTCGGTGCCGCATCCCCGCTGCTTGCCGATCGCCGCGTCGTCACGGCCCAGGCTTTGGGCGGCACCGGCGCTCTGAAAGTCGGCGCCGACTTCCTCAAGCGCCTGAACCCGTCGGTGCCCGTGGCCATCAGCAACCCCAGCTGGGAAAACCACCGCGCGCTGTTCGAAGGAGCGGGCTTCGAGGTCGTCGACTACCCGTATTACGACGCCGCGACGCACGGTGTCGACGTCGACGCCATGCTCGGCGGCCTCGCGAAACTGCCCCGGGGCGCGATCGTCGTCCTGCACGCCTGCTGCCACAACCCGACCGGTGTCGACCTCGTCGAGGCGGACTGGGTGCGCGTGATCGAGGCCGTGCGCAAGTACGACCTCGTGCCGTTCCTCGACATCGCCTATCAGGGCTTCGGCGACGGTATCGAAGCCGACGCCATCGCGGTGCGCCTCTTTGCCGATGCCGGCCTGCCGTTCTTCGTCGCGAGCTCGTTTTCGAAGTCGTTCTCGCTGTACGGCGAACGCGTGGGTGCCTTGTCCATCGTGACCGGTTCGCATGACGAAGCCGTTCGCGTGCAGTCGCAGCTCAAGCGCGTCATCCGCACCAACTATTCCAACCCCCCGACCCACGGTGCCGCCGTCGTCTCGGCGGTGCTCAACCACGCCGAGCTGCGCGCGCAGTGGGAAACCGAGCTGGGCGAGATGCGCGATCGCATCCGCGCCATGCGTCGTGGTCTGGTCGAGCGACTGGCGAAGCACGGCGACTTCGGCTTCATCGAAGCACAGCGCGGCATGTTCTCCTATTCCGGTCTTTCGTCGGCGCAGGTCGATCGCCTGCGCACTGAGTTCGGCATCTACGCCGTCGGTACCGGCCGTATCTGCGTCGCCGCGCTCAACGACGGCAATCTGGACCGCGTCGCTTCCGCGATCGCCCAGGTCGTCTGACCGTCATTCCGCGCTCCTACGCCGGCGGCGCCTCGCGCCCGCCGCGGTCCCTCATTCGCAAGAGAATCGCCGATCCATGTTCTATCGCAACCTGACACTGTTCCGTTTCTCCGAGCCGGTCGCCGCCGACCTCCAGCGCCTCGACGAGGTGCTGCCCGAGCATCGCCTTCGTTCCGTGGGTCCGATGGAAATGTCGACGCGCGGCTTTATCTCCCCGCTCGGCCGCAAGGAAGAAGCACTGACCCATTCCGTCGCCAGCAACACGATGGTCACCGTCGCCGGCGAAGACAAGCTCCTGCCGACGTCCGTGGTGAACGACGAGCTGGCCAACCGCGTGCAGAAGATCGTCGACGAAGAGGGCCGCAAGGTCAGCGGTCGCGAGCGTAAGCGCATGAAAGACGACGTCATGAACGAGCTGCTGCCGCGCGCCTTCGTGCGTACGTCGCGTATGTCCGCTTATGCCGACAAGAAGCACGGCTGGCTGGTCATGGACACATCCAGTCGCAAGTCGGCTGAGAACACGCTCAGCCAGATCCGTGAGGCGCTGGGCAGCTTTCCGGCCGTGCCGCTGGCGCCGGAGGAATCGCCGCGCATCCTCATGACTCACTGGGTGGCCACCGGAGAATTGCCGGCGGGTCTGGCGCTCGGCGACGAATGCGAACTGCGCGACCCGGCCACCGCCTCCGGCGCCATCGCGCGCTGCCGCCGACAGGATCTCGACACCGATGAGATCCGTGAGCATCTGCGTACGGGTAAGCAGGTGTTTCAGCTCGGCCTGGTCTTCGACGACCGCATCTCATTCGTGCTCGGTGAAGACCTGATTCTGCGTAAGATCAAGTTCACGGATGTGGTGCTGGACGAGCAGGGCGACAGCCCTGAATCGGCTGCCGCGGAGATGGACGCGAATTTCGCCCTGATGGCAGGCGAGTACGCGCGACTTCTCGGCAAGCTGGAAGAATGGTTCAAGTTGCCGCGCCCCGAGTGATTCAGGCGCCGCGTCGCAGGAATTGATATGGGTTGGTGGGATGTTCGTCGGGATCGAAAAGAGACTCGCGACATGGCATCGGAAGAAAGTGAGTGGCTGGAGCTGTCGACGCCGACCGGAGGCACGATCCGCGTGCTCAAGTCGGCGCACCCGCGCGCGCGTCGACTGCGCCTTACGGTCACCCCCAAGGGTGCCCGTCTCACCTACCCCAACGGTACGCACACGGCGCAGATGACGGCCTTTCTCCGTCATCATGCCGACTGGCTCGAGCAGAAGCTCGGCGAGTTTCACCTCGATGCCGAGCCGCTTCCGCGGCTGAAAGTCGGTGTGCCGACGACGTTCCCGTTCCGCGGCGAAGAAATCGCGCTTGACTGGGCCGAGGGCCCCTATCCCCGCGTCGAGCCGACGGCGGACGGCCTCACCCTTGTCATTCCACGTCCGCACACGCGGGCGTTGCTCGTGGCTCGCGGTCTGCTCGCCACCCACTTCGAAGCACAGATCCGAAAGGACGTCTCGCGCTGGCTGCCGGCCTATATACCGATGATCAACGCGGCCCCTACCGCATTGAAAATCCGCCCGTTGAAAAGTCTCTGGGGCAGTCTGGATACGCGCGATCGCATCAATCTGGATCTCGCCCTCGCGCTGGCGCCCCCCGCGGCACTACGCTATGTGCTCGTCCATGAATTGTGTCATCTGAAGGTGCGCAATCACTCGCCGCGCTTCTGGCACTGGGTCGAAGGCATTTTCCCGGACTGGAAGGAGCAGCGGAACTGGCTCCGCGCGCATGGCAGCGGATTGAAGATGCAGCTGGACCGGTTGGTGGCCGACGTCGCGGACTGAATCGCCAGGCTCGCTGGCGATGACAAGCCACCTCAATGCGCCAGCGCGAAACCCGTGATGACCCGCGCCGTCTCATCGGGTTTTTCGAGCATCGGCATGTGCCCGCAACCATTCATGATCGTCACGCTGATGGCTGGCGAGCTCTTCAGACCGTTGCGCAGCGTATCCAGTGCGGAGACGTCGATGATCTTGTCGTCCCGGCACCACATGCCGAGCACCGGCATGGGCAATGTGCCGATGACGGGATCGAGCGCGTAGGCCTGTGCGGGGTCTTTCAGCTGGGCGAACGTACGCGCGATGAACTCGTGGTCCTTGGCGTTACGGTCCACTATCGCGTCCTCGAGACGCCCCGGAATATGCGGTGGCTTGAGGAAAATCCGCGCGAGGAGGGCTTCCAGGTCGGCACGGTCCTTGAGCAGGAACGGATTCTTGCCGGCCTTCACGTCACGAACGAAGTCGTTGTCCTTGAAGGTCAGTCCGAGCGAACTCATCAGCACGAGGCTCGCGACCCGGTCCGGGTGTTCGCTTGCGTAGACACCGGCGATCGCGCCGCCCATCGACTGGCCAACCAGCAGGAAATGCTGCAGTCCCGTCGCCGCCGCGAACGCTTCGATACGTGCCGCCTGTGCGGGAATGCCGTAGTCGCCGTTGTCGTTGCGCGACGATTCGCCCCAGCCGGGCAGGTCCGGTGCGACGACATGGAAGTGATCGGTCAGGCCCTTGGCCATTTCCAGCCAGGTTTCCTTGTTGGCGGCGAAGCCGTGCAGCAGCACGATGGTGGGGCCGGTTCCCCCCTCGTAGTAAGACCAGGTCGTATCGCCCGCCACGACCTGCTTCTCCTCCATGTGTGCCGCCATCGCGAGACGCGCGGCGTCCGCTTTCAGCAACAGCGATGGCGCGAACAGGTAGATGCCTCCGGCCCCTACGCCCAGCACCGCCGCGACGACGATGAGGAACTTGAGTCGCCGCAGCAACAGGCGCTGCCAGAGGGGGCGCGACGTGGTGGTGGCCGGGATGGGGGTCTTTGCCATGAAATCGGAAGCCTGGAACGAAGGACGCCCCGCAAGATGCGGGGCGTGGGAGCAGGATGCAAGCCCCGCGGCCGCCGGAGCGGCGCGCAGGAACCTGCGGTCAGTTCTTTTTCGACGTCCCGGCGAGGATGCGCTCCACCGCCTGCTGCGTCATCGGGTGGTAGCCGCCCTTCGCCTTGGCGTAGGTTGCCTTCGCGTATGCGAGACCCTCCGGCGTCCGCGCGAACGCCCGATAGACCGGCGTCGTCAGGTACAGACGGCCAATCCGGGTCATGTGTTCGGCCGCGGCGGTCCAGACGTCCTTGTCGCCGGCGGCGATCGCATGGGCATACCAGCGCATGCCGATTTCGGCATTGGGCGTACCGGTGAGATGCCAGGCGGCGTCCAGCTCCTTCATCTTCGCCAGCGGCGGGACGTCCGGCATGCGATCCAGGAAGTACATCCATTCCTGGGTATTCCAGGTTTTCGCCTCGAGCTTGTCCGCCGCCAGGGTGCCGCCCAGGAAAGCGTCCCGCTGCTTGTCGATGCCGTCGAAGCGTGCGGAGGTCGGCAGCGGTGCGTTCTTCGGAATGCCCGGCTGCCAGATCCACGCGCGTGCCTCGGCTTCGCTCATCTTGCCCGGGTACTTGTCGAGCAGGTTGGCCTTCAGATACGCGAACATCGTGTCGGTGTCGATGCTCTGGAAAGCGAAGTGCGCGAAGTAACCCTTCAGATAGGCATCGAAGGTGTCGCGGCCGAAACGCTGTTCCAGGGTGCGGAGGAACCACGACCCCTTGTCGTAGGCGACCGAGGAAAGGGAGTCGTCCGCGCCGACGCCACGTGCGTCCGGCGTGAGCTTCTGGGTGTTGGCGGGCATGGCGCCGATCGTCTTTTCGAGTTCGCGAGCGGAAAGCAGGGCTTCCTCGTCGGCCTGCGACTTGCCGTAAACGGCCTCGGTGATGCGTCCCTGTACGTAGGTGGTGAAACCTTCGTTGAGCCAGATGTCGCGCCACGCGGCGCTGGTCACCAGGTTGCCCGACCACGAATGGGCCAGCTCATGCGACACCAGCGAGACGAGACTCTTGTCACCGACGAGCACCGTCGGCGTGGCGAAGGTCATGTTCGGGTTTTCCATGCCGCCGAAGGGGAAGGACGGCGGCAACACGAGAATATCGTAGCGACCCCACGCATACGGCCCGTACAGCTTCTCCGTCGTGGCGATCAGTTTCTCGGTGTCTTCGAATTCGTGCGCGGCCTTGCCGACGATGCTCGGTTCGGCATAAACGGCGCTGCGTGGTCCGGTTTCCTTCACCGCGATGTCGCCCGCCGCGATGGCCAGCAGGTACGAGGGGATCGGATGCGGCTGGTCGAACCGGAAGTCGCCGTTCAGCGGGTGCTTCGCGTCGTTGATCGCGCTCATCACCACGCGCACGTCCTTCGGTGCGCTGATGTGCGCGTCGTAGGTGAAGCGAATGGCGGGAGAGTCCTGTAGCGGTACCCAGGAGCGGGCGTGGATGGACTCCGACTGCGAGAACATGAAGGGCTGCTTCTTGTCCGCGGTCTGCTCGGGCGTCAGCCACTGCAGGCCCGAGGCCTCCGGCACGGTCGTATACGCGATACGCACGCTGGCGGGGTGCGCCGGTGCCTGGATCGTCAGCTTCGACCCCAGTTCCTTGTCGCGCGGTGCGAGGGCGAATTTCAGCGAAGAGGTCTTGCCGTTCGCATCGACGGCGTCGACGCTGGCGATCTTGAGGTCGCGCGTGTCGAGTACGAGATCCTTCGCCCTGGCATCTTTCCAGTCCAGGTCGAGCGTGGCGTCGCCGGCCAGTTCGCGCTTGCCGAAGTCGAGCTTCAGGTCGAGATTCAGGTGGGTGACGCGGACGGCGTCGGGCTGGGCGTACGAGTGCGGGTCGGCCGCGAAAGCCACGACGGGAAACGTCATGGTCAGGGCAAGGACGGGAAGCAGGCGCATTGCGGGATTCCGGTGGAAGGAAGCACCCAGTATGCCATTCATGCCCGGATCGATCCGGCGCGTACGCACCGGATCGACGGGTTGGCCTTCAGCGCGGAAGGCGCGGCCAGGTGCCGAGTTCGAACTCGTTCCCCCATAGCCATACGTTCGGCGGGGCCGCCCGCGGCGCGCCGGTCGGCAGTCTCGGCCGGATCGTGAGGGTTCCGGGATCGCCGATACCGTACCGCAGCAGGTCGAACGGGGGCAGCAACGACCCGGTCTGCCGTGTGGCGATCACGCGCAGGTCGATGCGCAGCCACGCTCCCTTGAGCGACCCGTACGTGGCCCCGGCGATCCCGGGAAACGCGGTGTGGGGCGAGTGTGAATAGACGGGAATCCCGGTGTGCGTGAACAGCCGATGCTGGCGTATCGAGACGGCGGCGCCCCGGAACAGGTCCGCCTGATCGCGCGGCAGGTAATACCACACGGTTGCCGGCCACTCGGACGGCGGAACGACCACCATGTTCGCGGGTGCTGTGCCCACGCTGAGGTCGTGCACGAGTTGGGATGACGCCACGAGCGAGCGGTTGATGGGGGCTCCGGGAAGGTGACGGGCAAGACGCAGCGCTTCGCGCCAGGTCGATGCGTGGGCGCCTGTCGGCACTGCGGCGGTTCCCGTACCGCGAAGCACCTGGACCGCCTCGTCCGAGCCGCCGGCCAGCCGCGACAGCTCGCGCAGGAGGATATCGCGCTGGGCCAGGTTGAGTGCGCCGACCTCCGGATCGGTAAGACCCCGGTTGCGCAGCAGCACGTGCATCTCCGGGGTGACCGCATGCGGTGCGCCGCCGAGCAGGCCGACGTCGCGCCGATACGTCCACACACCGTCCGGCGAGCGGGCGATCGCCGGCCCCGTGAAGTTCGCATCGGGTGCGCCCGCACGCGTGAGACGCCAGGTCGCGTGTTCGCGGTCGTAGCGGACGCCGTAGACCTTGTCATGCTGGCGCAGGTAATGCCGCCCGCCCGTCACGTGGAAACCTTCCGAACTGCGCGTCGCTCCCGCCAGATCGACGGTGACCTCGAAGCGTGATTCGAACACGGCGTCGGCCCGGGTGATGCTTCGCCGCGTCGGCGTAAGCAGGGTGGACGAAGCCCGTGCGCGTACCATCGCACCGGCGACGCGTGGCAGCACCGGACGAAGGCCGATGACGTTCAGCGCCGAGGTATAGCCATCGACGATGTCGAGGTAAGCCTGCGAGTAGTCGCCCGCCTTGACGTTGTCATAGAAGCGCCAGGACGCCTGGAACGTGCGCGGTACCGACTGCACGACGCTGGACACGGTGTGCGCGACGGCGCGTTCCTGCCAGCCGATGACGGACATGAGCGACGCGAGTACGGCCTGGCGCCCCTCGGCATCGGCCTCGCCGGTCGTCCGGGACCCCGCGCGCACATCGTGCAGCATGTGATCGACGGAGGCGTCGTACATGGCCTTGAGGAAATCGTCGTGAATCTCACGCTCTTCGAAGGGACTGTCCATGCGCGACTGGCCCGTATTTCCCTGCTGCGACAAGACCCAGTTCGCCAGACGCGAACCGTCGCTCATGCGGAACCGCCGGCTGCCGTTCTGCTCGGTCTGCGCGAATTCCGCGGGAAGCCGGTCGAGCAGGTAGCTTTCGAAAGTGGGATTGAGCAGGAATTCCCGTGCCGCTTCGGCGCGCGAAGCGAACTCGCGATACGTGCGACCATCCGGCGCGTCGGGTGTATAGAAAACCACACGCGACGAGGCACGGCTGTCACGCGCGGCGACGAAGACCATGTCCGATAGAGGTACGCCCTTGAACGTGAGCTGGTGAACGACGACGTCGTGACCGAGTACCTTCGCGCGCCGTCCTGGCGTGGGCGCATCGAGCGCGGCGGCGAGCAGCCGGTAGCCGAACTCGCCCTGATCGTCGTAGAAGCTTCGCGGCTCGTCCCGGCGGTAATAGGCGATCCGCGCGTCGGCGGCTTCGAACCGCATCCGCGCCTGCTGCAACGCGATCGCGAAATCGCGCGACGTCGCTCCGGCCGGTGTCGAACGCAGTCGCGATTCGAGGTACTCCGCGTAGCGCCGCCCCGCGTCGAGCTCGCGGATCATTGTCGCGAGCGCCGCACCGTTCAGGGGTACGGACAGTGGCTGCCCGTCGTCGCGCGAGACCGCGCCCACGGACAGGCCATGCGACGCGATATTGCGCAACGCCAGCGCGACCAGCGGCACCTTCCGCCCCTGCGTTCCGCCGAACAGCATGGACAGCGTGGCGATCGGATCGCCGGTCGGCATGTCCGCCATGGTGACCGAGAGGGTGGATGGATCGTCCGTGATGCCCAGCGGTACGAGCCGCGCCGCGAGCTGCGCGCGCACGAAGGCGTCGAGCGAGAGGGTCTCGGTCATGCCTTCACCGCGCCTCGCTTCGCCCATGCCCTGCATCGTGTTCCGGTAATCGGCGCGGGCGCGATACCAGTCGTCGCGCACGGCGGCGGGAACGTCGCGCAGCCGTGCCTCGTCGATCGCTCCCGCGAGCCGTACGTCCCGCTGAGCGAGCACAGCGTGAACATCGACGTAGGACGACAGGCGCAAGGCCGCGGTGACATGGTCCACCAGACCGGCGACGTCGCAGTCGCCCGCGGCGAACCGATCCCATGCGCTGCCGATCTTCCCGGCCTGGGTCGCGACGATGCGTTCCGCGAGGCGCGCGAAGGGTTGTTCGCCCAGGGGACGTTCGCTTACCGCCACGCCCTCGCCGAGCACGAGCGGCGAGGCGTCGTCGACGGCGACCAGGCCATGACCCGACGCGAGTGCCTGGCGCAAGCGATGGTCGAGCACCTGCCGGAGCGATTCCACACCGTCGAAGCGTTCCCATCCACGGTCGGGCGTGAAGGCGAGCACGAGGTCGGGCCGGCTGCCGTCTTCTACGACGAAGGCGCCCGCATAGGCGCTGCCCCCGACGAGCAGCTCGCTCATCGTCACAGAGGCGGGCAGCGGGGCTCCGCCTGCGCGCGAGGCGATCATGGCGAGGTCCGCCGCCGCGGCGTCCAGGGTGCCGTCGTCGCGTAGCAGGGCGCCGTCGTCGCGAGCTACGTCGGCCATGCGCTGCGCAAGAGCGCTCACGCGCGTTCCCGGAGCCATGCCGGGCGCACCATCGACCGGGGCCTGCCAGTGCGCATGCAAGGCACCGAGAAACGCGGCCTTGCCATCCACGTCGGGAGCGTCGGGAAGTACGGGCAGGGAATCCTGCTGCGCGATCAGCCAGGCCTGCATTGCGTCGAGGCGGGCGACGGTGTCGATGCTCGCCTGCGAGGCGTCGCTGACGATCGCAGGGGGTGCCTGCGGCGGGGTCATGTCCATGTGCGTCCTTTGCGTGGGATATCACGCAAAGGTTAGGCAGTCGCCCTACGGAGATATGTCCCCGTGCTCACCGACTTCCGGTCAGTGCTGCGACAGCGACCGCGTCGGGATAAACCTCGTCAGAACGAGCCCCGCGCTTTCAGAGCTTATAAGCGCGATGGATGGCGACGATGCCGTTCGTCAGGTTGCGAACTTCCACGTGGCCGAAGCCGGCCTTCAGCATCATGCCTTTCAGGGTTTCCTGGTCGGGATGTTTGCGAATCGACTCCGCCAGATACTGATAGCTGTCGGCATCGTTGGCGAACAGCTTGCCCAGGCGGGGCAGGATGCGGAACGAATGCACGTCGTAGAGTTTCGAGAGGACGGGACTCTGCACCCTGGAAAATTCCAGCACGAGCGCGCGGCCGCCGGGCTTGAGAATACGATGCATGTCCGCCAGCGCCTTGTCCTTGTCGGTGACATTGCGCAGGCCGAAAGCGATCGTCACCGCATCGAAGCTGTTGTCGGGAAACGGCAGCGCCTCGGCATTCATTTGCGCCCAGCGCAAGCCGGAGACGAGTCCGCGATCGGTGAGGCGATCGCGGCCGACGCCGAGCATCGCCGCATTGATGTCGCCGACCACCACCTCACCATCGTCGCCCACGACGGGTTTCAGCAGGGCGGCGATATCCCCCGTGCCACCCGCGAGATCGAGCACGCGGTCACCACGACGCACGCCGCTCACCGCCACGAAATGGCGCTTCCACAGGCGGTGGATGCCGAACGACATGAGGTCGTTCATCAGGTCGTAGTTTCGGGCGACCGAGGTGAACACCTGGCCGACGAGCTTCTGCTTGTCGGCGACAGGGACGTCGCGGAAACCAAAGTGGGTGGTATCGGTCTTTTCCATGCGGCGATGGTACCCCGGTTGCCGCCCCCCGGCGAGCGCAGGGCTCGTCGGGAAGCGGCGGGCGCGGTCACGGCAAGGCCTGGCGTCCCGCGGTGAAGTCGCCCGGCTCAAGGCCGAGGAAGTTGATGGAGAACCCCGTGTCGGGCTGGATCACATAGGTGATTTCCGCCCCACGACGATCCTCGATCACCCGGATGGCCGGCCTGCCGTTCGGTCCCGGACGGTGCCGGTAGCGGTCCAGGTGCACTTCCACCCACTCCTGTGACCGCGCACCCGGCACGTTGCCCGTGGCCATCCCGGCGACGCGTGCCGCGGGCGGTGTGCGTGTCGCCGGCAGGCCGCGCAGCCCGGTGCCCGGCGACACCTGCAGCGGAATCACCTGCGAGCCGTTGCCGAGGGCGCCGTAAAAGCCCGCCGGGTAGTGAAACAGTGAGTTCGGCCATTCGCCCGGATTCAGCACGCGCCACGAGGCGCCGGGGCCCGGTTGCGCGCCGAGGGGCAGGGGCTCGGTCGGTGCGCCGCGGGCCGTGCGGAGCGCGTCGTTCCACGCCGTCCGCTGGCGCAGCGTGACGAAGCGGGGGTGCGGCTGCGACGTGACATCCCAGACGATCAGATTGGCTTCTCCCGCGCTGCGCAGCCGTTGTGCGAACGACTGCTCGAACGTCCAGCGCTGGAAGTCGCTCAGACCGGCAAGTTCCTGGCCGGTCACGCCGCGCGAGGCGGGTTGCGGGAATGCCGCGTCGTCCACCCAGCCGCCCCGTAGCCCCATACCCGTGCGCAGGCGCCAGCCGCCGTAGGCCAGAGGCTCGATGGCCGGGCCTGCGAACGCCGCGTCGAGGGCATTCGGGCGGGCGAGCCGCCACGTACCGGAGGCCGCGTCATGGCGAATTTCGAAGACGGACTCCTGCTGGCGGATGTAGCGCCGGCCGTGTAGCCGGTGCACGCCGAGAGCGTCGGACGGTATGCCGGAGAGATCGATATCCCGGGTCGCATAACGAGGATCGAGCCGCTGACGCGTGTCCGTCAGGCGGAGGCCGGCATCCAGGCTGCGCAGCCCGCCTGCTGGCGGACGCAGCGACAGGCGTGGACGCAGCGCCTTGCCGAATCCCGCTCCCCAGCCGGCGACATGCAGCGATGCGGTATAGGCTTCCGTAAAATCGACGAATGCCTGGTGGCGGTCGCCCGCCTTGACGTTATCGTAGAAACGCCAGGTGGCGCGCAGCGCCTGGCCGACAGCGCTGAGCGAGTCCTCGACCAGTGCTTCCGGGCCGCGAAACGCACGCAGAACGACCGCCAGCGTGTCGGTGATCGACTCCCTGTCCGCCTGGTCCGTGCTGCGACCGATCCAGGCGACGTCACGGGCCTGGCGTTCCACCTCCGCGTCGAAGAGTGCGGTACGGACGTCGCCGTCGACGTCGCGTTCCTCGAACCGGGCCTCGGTAAGGGTGCCACGGCCGTCACCGGCGGCCGAAAGCACCCAGTGCGAACGGCGGGTCGTTTCCGAGATGCGGAACCGACGTCCGCCCCCCTGGGGCACGGGCTCGCTGAATTCCGCCGGCAGCCGCTGCAACAGGTATTGCTCGAACGCCTTGGCATAGAACAGCTGCCGTCCCGCCGTCGCACGGTCGCTGAATTCGTGAAAAGGCCGGCCATCGGGTGCATCGGGGGTGTAGATCACGACGCGCGGTGAACTTGCCGGATCGTGCACGCCGATGATGAGCACATCGCTGACAGCGGCGCCGCGATAGACCAGCTGTCGCACCGTGACACGGTGACCGCCGACGCGACGGCGCGCCGCCGCGGAGGGAGCGTCCAGTACGGCTTCCACCAGGCGATAGCCGCGTTCCTCGTGGTCGTCGAGGAAGACCGGTGTCTCGCCGCGAAGGTAGGTCGCCATGCGCGCGGACGCCGCTTCGACACGCATCCGCGCCTGCTGCAGACGCATGGTCGACTGGCGGAACGCGCGTCCGGCGGGATCGCTCATGCGCGCGCGCAGATAAGCCTCATAACGCGGAGCGAGATCGAGACGGCGGGCGATATCCCTGATGGTGGCGATGTCGGGCGCTCGCACCCCGTCGGGTAAGGCGGTCGAGACGACACGAAGGCGCCGTGCATCGATGTGGCCGGTGTTGCGCAAGGCGAAAGCGGCCAGGCTCATGCGCGTAACGGGGGCGGCTGGCGCGGTCCCCAGCGCGGGGACCGTGAGCGCTTCGCTTCCGGAGGCTTCGATCCCGATATCGTCGGGGTCGATCGGGAAGCCGCGGGAAGCCAGCGCGGACGCGAGCTCCGTCCGCGTCCACGTGGCCAGCGTCGACGGTGCTTCGCCATCCTGTCGCGTGGCGTCACCGGAGAGCGTGCTGGCGTGGCGGTAGGCGCTGACGGCGTCACGCCAGCCCTGTGCCACGTCCGCCGGCACACGGGCGAGGCGCTCCTCGTTCAGCGCCACCGCGAGGCGCGTTTCGCGCTGGCCGAGGATGGCGAAGACGTCGACCGTTACCGACAGATCGAGCGCGGACGAGGTTTCGTCGGCCACCGCCGCCGGCGTGGGAGCATCGGTCGACGATGGCCACGCGTCCGTGAGTTCACTTTTCTGCAGGGCTACTAGCGATTGCGCCATCGCATCGAACACGGGACCCTCGATGGGGGCCGATCCGACGAACCGCCCGTTGGCGATCACGCGCTGCGTGTCGTCGGCGCGCAATCCCGGAAGTTTTCGCTGGGCGGCAAGCCGCTCGCGCATCATCGTCTCGGTCTGCGCGTGCAGTTGCTCGAGGCTGGTGAAGGCGTCCCACCCGCGATCGGGCAGGAAGCGAAGAACGGTGTCGGGATGGTTGCTGTCGAGCAGGACAACCGCACCGGCACAGGCGACATCGCCGATGAGCAGCGAGCGCGCCTCCATGCCGGGCGGCGGCAGGCCGTCGGCCGAGCGCGCGAAGCGCGTGGCGAGCTCGACGGCGAGCGCTCCCAGCGTGTCGTCGCTACGGCGAACGATGGCTTCGTCGCGCATGATCGCCGCAAGCCGGGTGGCGAGTGCGGCGACACGCGTCACGGGAGCCGTTCCCGGCGCATCGTCGACGGATTGTCGCCAGTAGGCGTCCAGCCCGGCGAGGTAGGCGTCGCGGCTCTCGGTCGTGAGAGATTTGGGCAGTGCCGGCAGCGCATCCTGCTGCCGGCCTAGCCATGTCTGGGCGTCTGTCATGCGCTGGAGGGCATCGATGGCCTCCTGCTGGGTGCTGCTGACGACGGCAGGCGGCGCCTGCGGCGGAGTCGTATCCATGGTGCGTCCTTTGCGTGGGGAATCCCGAGCAAAGGTTAAGCACACCGCCCGCCGACATCTGTCCCCATTGAGAGCGACAGCGTGTCGGCGCTTACTCCGCTGGATGCTCCCGGTGGCGGATCGTTTCGTTCGCCACGTGCCGCTCGTGCAGCGACTCGGCGGTGGTTTCGCCGGGATCGCTCGGCGGGCGGGCGTCCAGATCGCGGTCGTTTTCGCCGCCGGGGGTGATCTTCAGGATCGAATGGCGCACCTCGCGAGCGAGGATGACGCGTGCGTCACGCACCATGTCTTCCAGCGCGTCGCTGAAGTCGAGTTTACCAGCGTTGTCGGTCCATACGACCTTGACCTCGCGCAGCTTCTGGATGAATCCACGGAACAACGCCTTGTCGAAGAACTCCGGCGCGGACAGCTCATTGAGCAGGCCGAGGCGCTGAGCGGTAAGTGTACACGCGGTTTCGAGTTCGCCCGAGCTCATCGTGTGCGGACCGTTCTTCACCAGCGCGGCGATGGCGATGTAGTAACGCTCGAAGGCCTGCAACATGCTGCGTGCGATGACACGCAGCTGATAGGAGCCGTCGTCCTGGCCGGGCCCGCGTTCTAGCACGCGGCCTTCGGCGCTGGACTCGAGGATGCCGCGGCGCACGAAGAACTCGATCGTTTCCTGGATCTGCGCGGCGAAACCGTCCTGATCCCAGGGCAGGAAAAGCTCGCCCTGGATGAACGGATAAATGATCCGGCCCAGCCGGATGACCGACGAGCGGGACATGCGGCGGTTGTTGAGGAAGCACGCCGCCACCCAGGCGGCGGCCGCATTGAGGTGAAGCACGTTGTTGCGGAAGTAGGAGAGCAGCACCGCCTGCTCGTCGTCGGTGACCAGCACGTCGCCAAGCGGGTGCCTGACGCGACGGATCCAGCCCATCTGCTCGCCGTACGCGATGATGCCCTGTGGATTCATGGGCGTGATCGTGACGCGGTCCGAATAAGGCAGTTCGATGAACATCGCCTTGGTCAGCTCGAGCTGCGCAAGCAGGTCGTTTTCCGCCATCGCGTGCTTGGGCGTCGCCAGCAAGGCGAGCGCAAGCAGGTTGATCGGGTTGACGTCCGCTGCGCGGTTGATGTTGATCTGGATGCGGTCGGCGAGATCGTCGACCACGCTGTTCATCCATTCCGGTTTGACGTCCGGATCCGCGGTCGTCGCGCGCCAGTCGGGCGCGACGGCATCGAGCATCGGGGTGAGTTCGATGGGCTCACCGAAGTTAAGCGTGACGTGGCCATAGCGCTGACGCAGCACCTTGAGTCCGCGGATCAGTCCGAGCAGCGATTCCTTTTCCTTGGGCTTGCCGGACAGTTCGCCGATGTACGACTTGCCCTCCATCAGCTTCTCGTAACCGATATAGACCGGCTGGAACAGCACGGGGCGGCGCGGCGCACGAAGGAACGCCCGCAGCGTCATCACCAGCATGCCCGCGCGCGGGGCAAGCAGCCGTCCGGTACGCGAGCGGCCGCCTTCGATGAAGTACTCCAGCGGAACGCCGCGATCGACCAGTTGCGCGAGGTATTCGTTGAACACCACGGAATAAAGTGCGTTTCCCTTGAAGCTGCGACGCAGGAAGAACGCGCCGCCGCGACGCAGTATCGGTCCGACCACGGGCAGGTTGAGATTGACGCCGGCAGCGATGTGCGGCGGCACGACGCCGGAGTGATGCAGCTGGTACGAAAGCAGCAGGTAGTCGGTGTGACTGCGATGGCAGGGCACGTAGATCACTTCATGACCCGGCGCGGCGGCGCGTGCCTTGTCGAAGTGGTGCATGGCGATGCCGTCGTAGAGCTTGTTCCAGAAGTTCGCGAGCAGGAACGAGGACGAACGCACGACGGGATGCGAATAGTCGGCCGAGATCTCCAGGGCGAAATCCCGCGCGCGGCGCTGCGCTTTCGCCAGCGTGATGTTTTCCTTGCTCGCTGTGGCGGCGATGGCGTCGCGCACCGGCTCGGTGTTGAGCACGGCGTCGACGACGGTGCGTCGATGCGACAGATCGGGGCCGATGACCGCGGCGCGGATGCGACGGAAGTGCGTACGCAGCACGCGGGCGATCTTGCGCGTCAGACGTTCCGGCGTAAGACCGCGCGATTCGTCGAGCACCGAGCGCAGCGATACGGGCGCCGAAAAGTGCACCACCGTATCGCGTCCGTTGAGCAGCAGCGCCAGCATGCGCCGGAAACGTCCCACGACCAGCCAGTTCTCGGCGAAAAGCACGCTGAACCAGCCGCTCTCACGGTTGGGGGCGCGACCGACGTAGATCGAGACGGGGACGATCTGGATGTCGCGCGAAGGATCGTCTTCGATCGCCCGGATGAGCTGACCGATGGGCTCCTTCGGACCACGGGCATCCGTACGACCGAACAGCCAGCCATGACGGCGACTGAGCGAGAACACCGAGCGACGGCGGCGCCCCGGCAGATCGAGCAATTGCATCGGGCTCGGCAAGCCGGCCTCGCGGCACGCGCGCTCCAGGATCAGCGCGTCCGAGGTGCCATCGCGCTCGATGGCGTAACACACGGCCGCCCCGCTCCTGAGTAACACGGCGGGTTCGGCGGGCTCGCGTTTGATCCGCACCCAGGGTTCGAGAAGCCGCCCCAGCAGCTTGAACCACCAGGGCGAACGGGCGACATGGACGTGCGGATCCGCACTCATCGGAATTTCTGACATCGTGGGATTGTACGGCTTCAGCGGCCCCGGGCGACCGCGACGGGTGCGCCTGGGCTTCGCGTGGGAGGAGCGACCGTGCTCGCCGGGGCAGGCGCGGTGGCCGATGGCGCTGGCGGCGCAAGGCGCGCGTGGTCGTCGCGGACGCGCTGCAGCAGATCGCTGTCGTACCACCGCCCATCGAGCAGAACGAGGGTCGCGTCGGTCTGGATCGGCTTGTCGAGCAAGGTGTAAGTGATCGTGACGTGCGCCGATCCACCGCTGTTTTCCAGCGTATCGATGCTGACGGAGTCGAAGCTTTTGTCGACCGACAGGCCATAGACATCGAGCAGGCGTTTGAAGCCGAGCCAGGCGGTCGACCATGTCGCCATGGATTGCTCGAACGTCATCTGGTGCAGCGCGTCAGGCGTGGACAGGCCAGCCTTGCGAGCCGTGTCGACCAGCACGCCGATGGCTTCCTTCGCGCGGGCCTGATCGCCCCAGGCCACCGTCTGCGTCCACGGGGCGATGACGTTGACCGCCTCCCGGAGCTGCCGCTTCTGCGGCACGGTGAGGTCCTTGGCCTGATCGATCGCCGTGAGCGCCATCGACTGGCCCACACCGGAAATCAGGGGCATCTGGTCTTTATAGTCGCGATCGAAGCGTACGAGGGTCGGCCGCAGGTCGGCGAACAGTTTCTTCTCCGCGTCCGGATCGGTCAGGCGTTTCACACCGGCCTCGAACTTGGCGCGGTCGTCCGGATCCATCGGCGCCTCCGCTTCGTTACGACGCGGCCAGTCCTTGCGCAGATTGTCGAAGTCGGCCGGCGGGAGCGCGTGCTTCCAGAACAGGTCGAACTTGCCGTCGCGGATCAGGGCGAGCGACTCGCGTGTGGCGTCTTCGGGTGAGCCACCGCCAGGCGTGCCGGCCGTTTCCGCCTTTTTCTTGTCGCAGGCGGCGACAAGCGCAAGCAGGGCCAGAAGGACCGGTACGAGCAGGAGGGGGCGGCGCATAGGGGAGGGCTTCTCGCGTCTCGGCACAGCGGGGACGGGGAGCGTACAAGAAAAAACCCCGGAGACTCATCGTCTCACGGGGTTATCCAGCCCGAAGCCGGAAAGGGAAATGGCCTTGCCCGCATTGCTTTTGGCGCCACGGGTTTCGGCGAGAGGGATGATAGTTGGACGACATTGCTAAAGCAATACGTCATAAACATGCATCTAAGTATCTGATTTTACTTGATGCGAAGCGCTTCGATCTTCTTCTGGCGGCGCTCGGCACGGGGCAGATCGTAGTCGTTGTCGAACAAAGCGGGCTCCCACGAGCCATAGGTCGGGTTCGGCAAGACGAACCAGCGTTCGCCGATCCATGCCGTGTAGGGTGCCATGGCCCTGGTCCGGCCTTCGTCGTTGTTGCCGGGGATGCTGGTGAAATCGCCGATCTGATCGCCGAACTGCATCAGCACGCGATAGTTCTTTGCCACCAGCTGACGGCGGCAGCTCTTCTCGCTGCCGGCCTGCTCGCAGCCTTCGACGAACGTCCCGAGGCCCAGGAACGATGCCTTGCCGGCCACCGGGAAGCCGGCCGAGCGCAGGTTGGCCAGGGTCGCCTCGTCCAGATCCTTGGCACGGTTGGACACGTAGAAGACGGCGACGCCGTGGTCCGCGGCGAAACGGGTGAACTCCACGGCGCCGGGCAGCGCACGGGCGGCCGCTTCTCTGCACCAGTCGGCCCAGGCGGCCTCGTTGAATTCACCGCCGGAGCGGATGAGACGCGCCTGATAGGGTGAGTTGTCCAGCACGGTCTCGTCGATGTCGAGGATCACGGCCGGCTTCAGGCCCTTGAGCGAGGGGTGCACCGCGCGGTCGTCCCGGGGCAGGGCGTCCCAGTTTGGATCCTGCTTCGCTTTGAGAATTTTCTCTTGTGCATTGCGGAACGTCTGCACGTAGATGAAGTCGTGCTCGCTGGCGCGCTGGGACCAGGCCACCGCGTTGAGATTGTCGTCGGCGGCGACGCCGGCCGTGGCCGGTGCCTCGACGGCGGCGGCAGGCGCCGACACCGCCGTCGGTGTGGACGCGGCGGGACGCTGCGCCTGCGCGCAGCCCGCGAGAGCGAGAGCGGCCGCGAGCGCGACCGGAGCGAACTTCATCATGAAAACCCCTTGTGGATCGGGTATCGGCACCCGAGGGGCGGCGATTCTCCACGGAGTTTACGACAGCCTGACGACGAGGCGCACGCCTCTGGCGCTGTGGCCCCGCGTACTGACAGACTGCGGTCTCACACACGACGAGGTCGTCCATGGACGCTTCCACCCCACGGACCCGCGCCGTGCGCATCGCCAGTTACGTCGCCGCCGCGGTCGGGCTGTTGCTCATTCTCCTGCTGCGTCTCTTGCCGGCGTTGCTTGCCGGCCTGCTCGTCTACGAAATGGTCGTATCCACGGCGCCGCTCATGGGACGTCGCCTTCCCGGCGACCGTGCGCGCGTGCTCGCCGTCGCGGTGATAGGCGTGGTCGTGGTGGGGTTGCTCACATTGCTGATCCTGGGCGGCATCAGTTTCTTCCGCAACGAGATCGGCAACCCGCAGGAGCTCTGGCAGGATCGCCTGATGCCGCTCGTCGAACGGGCGCGCCAGCAGTTGCCGGCGGCCATCGTCGATCGTCTTCCCGACAGCGTCGAAGCGCTGCGCTTCACGGCGATGGACTGGGCGCGCTCCCACGCCGTGACACTGCAGCTGGCAGGGAAGGAGGCGGCGCGCGTACTCGTGCATATCCTCATCGGCCTGATCCTCGGCGCCATCGTCGCGCTGAGCCGCACCCGCCCCACGCATCAGGTGGGGCCGTTCGCCGCCGAACTGTCGCTCCGCAGCGCGCGCCTGGCGGACGCGTTCCACAACATCGTGTTTGCGCAGATCAAGATATCCCTGGTCAACACCGCGTTCACGGCGATCTACCTGCTCTGCATCCTGCCGTTGTGCGGTGTGCACCTGCCGCTGACCAAGACCCTGATCATCGTCACCTTCATCGTCGGCCTGCTGCCGGTGATCGGCAACCTGCTGTCCAACACGGCGATCACCATCGTCGGCCTGTCCGTGTCCCTTTACGTCGGCCTGGGTGCCCTGGTCTTCCTGATCGTCATCCACAAGCTGGAGTACTTCCTCAACGCGCGTATCGTCGGCACCCAGATCCGGGCCCGCGCCTGGGAGCTGCTGGTGGCCATGCTGATGTTCGAGGCCGCCTTCGGCCTGCCCGGCGTGGTCGCGGCCCCCATCTTCTATGCCTACCTCAAGTCTGAACTCGAAGCGGAACGCTTGATCTGACGTTCATCTCCTTGCTGGTGGAATCGCCGCCAGTTCAAGGAGTTCCGTATGATCCGCACGCCTGGAGATTCCCGCGCCGTCCGCATCGCCACCTACGTCCTCGCGGCGCTGGCGTTGTGGGGCGTGCTGATGCTGCACCTGGTTTCGGCCCTCCTGGCCGGCCTGCTGGTCTATGAGGTCGTCGAGGCGCTGACGCCGTTGATCCGACGGGTGATCCCCGGCGAGCGTGCGCGCCCGATCGCCGTGGGTGTCGTCACGATCATCGTGGTCGGGGCGATCATCCTGCTGGTGTTCGCGGCGCTCAGCTTCTACCGGCGCGATATCGGCGATCCCCAGGAACTGTGGGACAGCAAGCTGGTGCCCTTGCTCGACAAGGCACACGAGCAGCTGCCGGCGTGGCTGACCACTCGCCTGCCGGACAGCTTCAACGATTTCCGATCGCAAGGGATGGGATGGGCGCATGAGCACGCGGGCGACCTGAAGCTCGTGGGCACGACCGCGGCGCGCGTCATGGCGCATATCCTGATCGGTCTCGTGCTGGGTGCGATCGTTGCCGTATCGCACGGGGCCGGTGGCCGTCCGGCCAAGCCCTTGGCGTTCGAACTCTCGACGCGCACGATGCGCCTGGCTCAGGCCTTCCACAACATCATTTTCGCCCAGCTGAAGATCTCGGCGATCAACACGGCGCTCGCGGCGTTGTTCCTATTGGTGGCGCTGCCGATTCTCGGCATCCATGTGCCGCTGGCGAAAACGCTGGTGGCGGTGACCTTCGTCGTCGGGTTGCTGCCGGTCGCGGGCAACCTGATTTCGAATACGCTGATCGTCGTCGCGGCGCTGTCCGTCGGACTCTGGGTGGGCGTCGCGGCGCTGGTCTTCCTCGTGGTCGTCCACAAGCTCGAATATTTCCTCAACGCAAAGATCGTCGGCGGGCAGATTCGCGCGCGCACGTGGGAGTTGCTGATCGCGATGCTGGTGTTCGAGGCGGCGTTCGGCATTCCGGGCCTTGTGGCGGCTCCGATTTACTACGCCTACCTGAAGAGCGAGTTGGAGGCGGAGCGGCTTATCTGATCCGCTCCTTCCCTGAAACCGAGACTAGCTAGTCGCCGATGGAAAATAAATAATTTTCCAGAACGTTCGCGCGCTCGCAGTACCTGAATAGCTCGGCGTTGGCTACGTCAACATTGGCGACCTGATTGGTGCCGCCGATGGCGGTCTCGGCAGCTACCGTTTTGACGTTGAAATCCAGCCATGCACGCTCGGCTACCTTGACGGCCTCCCTGGTTCTGTCGTCCAGCTTCCTCATCAACTGCCCGTAGGCCTTGTTGAGACGAGCGTCCTGGATACTTCGCTCCGATGCGAGGCATTTTCCAAGCAGTGCCTGGTCGAGGCCGGCGTTATCAACGCACGCATAGAGCGCTTCTGTGATTCCTTTCGGCGCACTGCGGCGCATTGCCTGAGCCGTACGACTTTCAGCGTCGAAGGCGGAGGTCCCAAACGTAAGAACCGTCATGCACAGGGCTAGCAAAATACCTGTCTTCATCTTTCGTTTCTTCCATGCGTTCGCCGGTTAACGTTATCTGGCAGCCATCCACGCGGTACATCAGCTTCGCCTCGAACGACCTGCCGGATTCGCAGTTGTTATCCACCGCCCGCCAGCATCGCCCTGATGCGCGCGATATGCGTATCGGCCGCTTCTTTTTTCACCTCGGCATCCGCATCCGGGTCTTTGCCATCCCAGTGCAGATCGTCCTGCGGCAGTTCGTCGAGGAAGCGGCTCGGATCGTTCGACAGCACCTCGCCGTACTTGCGCGAGCGTGCCGAGAACGACAGCGTCAGCATTTCCTTGGCGCGTGTGATGCCCACATACATCAATCGTCGCTCCTCATCGAGACGGCCTTCGTCGATCGCTCCTTCGTGAGGCAGCGTGCCGTCTTCGCAGCCGACGATGAAGACGAAACGGAACTCGAGGCCTTTCGCCGAATGCAGCGTCATCATGCGCAACGCGTTGCCCGGGTCGTCCCGATCCGCGTGGCTGAGCAGTGCGAGCTGCGCGGCGATATCGCCGGTGCGGCCGCCGTCCTTGCCCATCGCGCGGAACCAGTCGACCAGTTCGCGCAGGTTGCCGAGGCGGCGTTCGCGCAGCACTTCGTCCGTGGTGGAGGCTGCGATCTGCGCACCGTAACCCGTCTTTTCGATGACGGTGTTGACGAGGTCGGCCGCGCTTTCGTGTACGGCGTGGCTGCGCAGCTCGTCCATCAGGCGTGCGAAGCTGGCCAGTGCCGACGCGGGGCGGGCCGCGATGTTCTTCAGTGCGCTGTCACTGCGCGCGGCGTCGAGCAGCGAGGCATTGCGTGCCTGCGCCATCTGGCCGAGCTTTTCGAGCGACGTGGCGCCGATCTCGCGCTTGGGTACGTTGACCACGCGCAGAAACGCGGCGTCGTCGGTCGGGTTGGTCAGCAGGCGGAGGTAGCACAGGATGTCCTTCACTTCCGCGCGATCGAGGAAGGACAGTGCGCCGCTCAGGTGATACGGGACGCGCGCGAGACGTAGCGCCTTCTCGATCACGCGCGCCTGAAAGTTGCCGCGGTACAGGATGCAGAAGTCATCCCAGCGGATGCCTTTGTCCTTGTACTTTTCATGCAGGCTGGCGGCGATCGAGGCGATGCGTTCCGCTTCGTGGTCGTTGTCCTTGCATTCCAGTACGCGGATGGGCGGACCTTCGACGTGGTCGCTCCACAGTTTCTTTTCGTGGACGTGCGGGTTGTTGGCGATCAGCTGGTTGGCCGCGCGCAGGATGCGCTTGGCGCAGCGGTAGTTCTGTTCGAGCTTGATCACGCGCAGGTTGGTGAAATCGCGCCCGAGCTGGTCGATGTTCTCGGGGTTCGCGCCGCGCCACGCGTAGATGCTCTGGTCGTCGTCGCCCACGCAGGTAAAGCGTGCCTTGGGGCCGGCGATGGCCTTGAGCAGACGATACTGCGCGTCGTTGGTGTCCTGGTATTCGTCGACCAGCAGGTAGCGCAGGCGCTCCTGCCAGATCGCGCGCGCCTCGTCGTCCGTCTCGAGGATGCGAAGAGGCAGGCGGATCAGGTCGTCGAAGTCCACCGCGTTGAAGGCGGCCAGGCGCTGTTGGTACAGGTCGTAGATGGTCGCCGCTTCGATCTCGCGCGGGCTGCGCGCCGAGGCCATGGCTTCCTCGGGTGTCAGGCCACCGTTCTTGGCCTTGCCCACCAGGTTGCGGATGCCCTGGATCACCTCGGGCTTGACGCCCTTGGGCGACAGCTCCTTGATCATGTTGGCGCTGTCGTCGGCGTCGAGCACGGAGAAGCCGCGACGCAGCTGCGCGCGATCGTGCTCGATCTGCAGGAACTTCAGCCCCAGCGCGTGGAACGTGCACACCGTGAGCGCCTTCGCCGACTGCTCGGAGATCAGCCTGCCCACGCGCTCGCGCATCTCCTTCGCCGCCTTGTTGGTAAAGGTGATGGCGGCGATCTTCTCGGCCGCCAGGTGGCGCCGTGAGATGAGGTGCGAGATTTTTTCGGTGATGACGCGTGTCTTGCCCGAGCCGGCGCCGGCCAGCACGAGAAGGGGACCGTCGCAGTACTCGACGGCCGCGTGTTGTTGCGGATTGAGCATCGGGATTCGGGCCGGAGAGGACAGGCGAACGAGGACGGGGATGGTATCAGGTGCGGAGGTCGGCGGACCCCGGACTCGTCACTCTCAACGGCGGCGAGACTGCCGTGGCGGGCACTTGGCGGTACCATGGCCGGTCACGTTCCGGACCGATCCCGTATGGCCAAGCTGTATTTCTACTATTCGGCAATGAATGCCGGCAAGACCACGACGCTGCTCCAGAGCGCGCACAATTACCACGAGCGCGGGATGCGCACGCTGATCCTGACCCCGGCGCTGGACAACCGTTACGGCGAGGGCATCGTCGCCTCGCGGATCGGCCTGCAGGCGCGGGCGCTGCGTTTCGCTGGCGAAGAGGACATCTTCGCCATGGTCGAGCGCGATATCGCCGCGCGTGGGCCCTTGCACTGCGTGCTGGTGGACGAGGCCCAGTTCATGAGCAGGAACCAGGTCTGGCAGCTGTCTGACGTGGTCGACCGCCTAGGCATTCCCGTGCTGGCGTACGGGCTGCGCACCGACTTCCGGGGTGAGCTGTTCGAAGGCAGCCGGTATCTGCTGGCCTGGGCGGACAACCTGGAAGAGATCAAGACGATTTGCCATTCCGGTAAGAAGGCGACGATGGTGGTGCGCGTGGATGAACACGGCCGCGCCGTCACCCAGGGGCCGCAGGTTGAGATCGGCGGCAACGACCGCTATGTCTCCGTCAGCCGCGCCGAGTTCAAGAGCATTACCGGTGGTGAAGGCCGTATCGAGCTGCAGCAATCCGTGCTGCCGCTCGGCGAATCCGATTCCGACGAAGGAAAGCCCGCGTGACCGAGACGACGACCACCGCCGCCAGCTGGCCGCGCCCCCATTGGCAGCCGAGTCACGAGGAGGCGGTCCTGCTCTTCTTCGTCTTCGGCGCTTTTCCGCAGGATCTCGCCATCCCCGCTGCCCGCTATGGCAGCCCGGGCCTGCCCGAAGGTGTGGAGTTGCAGCGTTTTCAGAACGCCGTGCTGTCGCGCTGGGAGGGGTACCCGCTGTCCGGCGCCCTCGGCGACCTGCTCCGCGAAGATAGCCCCGAGGCCTTTGCCGCCGCCAAGGCGGCGCCGCATGTGGTGGCGATCCGCGGCCGCTTCCCGGACCGCGACAATCTCGACTATCTGCGTGACACCCTCGGCGTCGTAGCCGCGCTGACCGACATCGGTGGCAAGGCCGTCGTCGATCCGCAGATCCTGACCCTTTTCGATGCCGCCGGCTGGCGCGAGCACTACCTGGTCCAGGGTGGCGCGCCGACGCGGAATCACGTGCTGATTCTCTGCAGCCCTGAGGAAACCAAGGGGCGCTCGTGGATCCGTACGCGTGGCATGCGCAAGTTCGGTCGTCCGGATATCAGCCTGACCAACGTGCCCGATCGCGACATCGACCGCGCGGGCGCCTTGTCCGAGCGCTTCGTCGACCTCGGGGCGCTGGGCGCGCATTTCGAGCAGGATCAGACCGTCGAGGTCGATGGGGTGAAGGGTGGCCTGACCGTGGCTCTCTCCGGTGACGAGAGCGATCCGCTGTTCAACAACTCGCATGCGGCGATGCGCTGGCCTGACTGAGTCAGCGTGGTTCAGCGCGCGTCAGGTAGCTGATTGAGCCAGTCGACGAACGCCTGCGCATCGCCTTCGTCGTGGAAGTCGACGGCGACGTAGTTGGGCTTGCGCTTCGCTGCCGGAAGGCAGTAGTCGAGGTAACGGCGACGCAGCTCTTCAAAGGCGTTGTCGTGACTTGCGTGGTGTGCGACCGGTAAACCGTGGAAGTGATTCATGGTGAACAGCGGTCGCCAGCCCGGTTTGCCGGGGATGGACGTGCGGTCGAGGGGCTGTACGTCCGCATCCCACCGGCTGCGGCAGCTGCGGTCGTGGGTCAGTATCGTCATGCCCAGGCTCCAGTAGTTCTCAACGGTGTAGCGGACGGTCGGCATGATGTGTACGGTCCCGTGCTCGGTGAAGATCGCACCGCTGTTCGCCTCGTTGAGGCTGAAGATCAACAGGCGCTGGCCGCGGCTGATCAGCTCGCGATAGGTCGGCCATCGTTCGGTGTCCCAGGTCGTGGGATCGAAGGTGACGCTCCCCAGGCGCGGAACACGTCGCAGCTCGGCTTTGAGTTGTGCCAGCGTGCTGAAATCCTCGAGCTGGAGCGTGATGACCGCCTCCGGATGGGTATCCAGGTAGGGCAGGATGGTCGCCTCCAGCAGCGTGGCGAACCGCTCGGTGCCGGGGCCGTACGTGCACTTCGCATGACACAGTGCCACGCGTCCCTCGAACGGATGCAGGTCGAGCATGAACGCGCGTACGCCAGCCTCGAGTTGCTGGGCGATCGTCGTCCGCTGATTCCGAATCAGTCCGTTGCTGGTGAAGGCGTTGTGCGCGGTCAGCCACGTGTAGCGGTCGAAGGGTTCGTCCAGGCCGAGGGTTTCCGTCGGGCCGGCAAGGGCCATCGGTGTAGCGATCGATGTCGCCACGGCGAACAGCAGTTTTTTCATGAGGGCATTCCCTGCCGCAGTAGGATAACTGTCAGCCTAGTGGCGTGCCCACGCGCTTCGGAGTCCGCGAAACGCTCGAAACGTTGTCGTCTTTTCTAATGCTGGCATGTAGGGCAATAGAACGACGCTCGCTGGCCGAGCGTCACGACCTTGATCGGCGTCGTGCAGGTTCGGCACGGCTCGCCGGCGCGTCCGTAAGCGAACAACTCCTGGAAGAAGTATCCGGGGGCGCCATCCGGCGCGAGAAAATCGCGCAGGGTGGTGCCCCCTCGTGTGATGGCGTACGCGAGAATCCGTTTGATCTCGCTGGCGAGCTTCGCGTAGCGCTCGCGTGACACCTTGCCGGCGGCGCGGCGCGGATCGATTCCCGCGGCGAACAACGCCTCGCTGGCGTAGATGTTGCCGACGCCGACCACGACCGCGTTGTCCATGATGAAGGTCTTTACCGCGGCGCTGCGGCCGCGGGACAGTCGCCACAACACGTCACCGTCGAACGCGTCGGTCAGAGGTTCCGGACCGATACCATCGAGCAAGGCGTGCGTCTCGCCGGGCATCTGCCACAGCAGCGCACCGAACCGGCGGGGGTCGGTAAAACGCAGCACGCGATCGGATTCGAGCATCAGGTCGACGTGGTCGTGTTTGCCCACGGGCGTGTCCGGGGGAAGCACGCGCAGCATGCCGGACATGCCCAGATGGAACAGGGCGGTTCCCGCCTGTGTTCGCAGCAACAGGTATTTGGCGCGTCGGTCCACCGCTTCGATGACCTGCCCAGGCAGCAACGAAGAAATTTCCGGTGGAATCGGCCAGCGCAGATCGGGTCGACGCAGCACGACGCCCGTCACGCGACGCCCTTCCAGGTGAGGTGCGATACCGCGACGGGTGGTTTCGACTTCGGGAAGTTCTGGCATGGGCCGAAGATGGGGGCTGTCGCGGCGGCTGGCAACCGTTGCCGGTCAGGGCGCCGGTGAATCGTGGGTCGGCAGCGAGGCCGTGCGTGGTGCGCGCGGCAGGGCCTGGGCGGGTACGAAGGCGATCCGGTCGCCGACTTTCGCGTAGCGCTGCTTACCCAGAGCGGCCATCTCGCCGAACTCGACGCGGACGCCGTCGAGCACCAGCACGGCGACCGGCGGTGCCAGCCCGATTTTTGCCTCATCGAACGTCGAGGCCGGATTCCACGTTGCGACCGGCGTGGCGGCCAGCGAGGCGAGTTCGTCGGCACGGCCCTGATCGGCGATCCGGGTGCCATCGGTCAGCCACTGACCGTCGTGCCGTTCGAAACGCTGCGCAGGCGATCCCTTCAGGGTCAGCTCGACGTGGCTCACCGTGTCCGGATCCAGCGCGGTAAGCAGGTGCGCGCGCGCATCGCTTTCATCCGCGCGCCATTGCCAGGCCACCGCGACGATCAGCGCGAGGACGACGAGCAGGCCGATCAGTCGCGTGCGCACGTCAGCGTCTCCGCCTGCGCCAGGCGATGCCGACGCCGAGGCCGAGCAGCGTCACCGGCAACGCGATGAGGAAGCCGAAGCTGATGGCGTTGAGCCCGTCCTGCGACAACGAGATCACCCGGTCCGGTGCACCGCGCGTCGGCAGGTCGACCAGTACGTCGTCGCCGAGGAGCCAGTCGAGCACGCGTTCGCCGAGCGCGCGATTGCCGCCATTGCCGATGTACGTGTTGGACAGGAAGTCGCCATCGCCGATCACGACGGCTCGCTGCTCATTGCGATCGGGGCTGGGTGACAGTCGGTTCAGGGCGAAGCCGAAATCCAGAGGGCCCTTGAGTTCGCCCGCTTCCGGGTGAAAGGCGATCGTCGACGGTCTGGCGTTATCGATACCGCCGAAGGCCGTCCAGCTGCGCTCGCCCGAGCGCAGGAAAGGCACCACGGCCCAGTCGTGGTCGGAGACCTGGGCCAGTCCCGATACCTGCGGGAAAAGGGTGCTTTCCCGGAACCCGCGAGTGATGGCGTGGAACGGGTAGTCGCCGAGCACGACCATCCGGGGATCGTTGACGTTGAGGGTGCTGCCCTGACCGTCGACGAGGACGCCCGGAAGCACACGCACGCCGAGCACGTCGGCCAGCGGGCCGGTGCCGAAGTCCTCGTTACCCGGTTCGGTGAGCCAGAGCAGGTTGCCGCCGCCATGCACGTAGTCGACCAGCGCGGCGACGCTGTCCGCCGGAAGGGAGCTCGTGGGGCTGGCGAGCACGACCAGGTCGGTGTGATCCGGCACCCCGCGCGTCTGGCTGAAGTTGAGCGGTACGGCACGAATGCCGCGGCGCTCCACCTGGGTCATGAACGTGCCCAGGTCCGCATTGGCGCGACCGTCGGGCTGGCGTTCGCCGTCGCCGGTGACGAACGCGACCACGCGTTCGCCGCCCCGGGCCAGTCGCTCGAGAGCGTTCGACAGGTTGCGTTCGTTGATCGGGCTTTCGACCCGCTGCTCGCGGCCCTGATAGCGCACCAGCAGGGCGCCGTCGCCGGCGATACCGAGCTGGCGCGAGGCCGCCGGGTCGAGGTCGGGGTCGACGAAGGACAGCGTCAGGTCTTTCTTTTCACGCGTATAGCGCTCGATGACGGCGGCGATCTGCTCGCTCAGTGGCCCGGTGGGCGAGAGGTAGCCGACCACCTCGACCGGGCCGTGCAGTGTGTCGAGCACCGCGACACTTTCCGGCGCGAGGCTGGCGCGCGCGCCTCGCGACCAGTCGGCCGTCCACGTGTGACGTGTGCTCAGGAAACCGATGCAACCGGTGGCGACCAGCAGCCCGAGCAGGACGAGCCAGCGATCGAGGCGGCGCATTACTGGCGCTCCCGGTCGGCGCCGAGTCGGCGGATGGCGAGGATCAGTGACAGGGCGATGGCCAGTGCGAACCAGATGAGATCGCTGGAGACCACCAGCCCGCGAAGCAGGTTCTGCAGATGCGTGGCCATGGTCAGCCAGCCGAGGAAGCCGCCACTCAGGCCTGCCGCCTGAGCGCCCCGATCGATCGTCCAGAGGACGAGCGTCACGATGAGTGCCATCGCCGCGGCAATGGCAGGGAACGCCGTCGCCGCGGAGCAGGCGAGGCCGATCGCGGCCAGTGTCGCCAGGAGCAGGGCCGTGCCCAGTGTCGCCGCGGCGAGCTTGCCCCAGTCGGCGGTTGATTCGGCACCGACCAGCAGGGGCATCGACAGCGTGGCAAGCAGCCAGAGCGCCAGCCATCCGAGCACGGCGATGTATTTGCCCAGCACGATTAGTGTCGGTGACAGGCCCGTGGAGGCCAGCAGGGCGAGGGTGCCCGCGCGGCGTTCACCGGCGAGCTGGGTCATCGTCATCAGCGGGACCACCAGAAACGCGAGCTTGACCAGTTCCGCCAGCAGCGGAATGGCGACCAGATCCGTGAAGCCCGGCGCGTCGGCGATCCCCGCCAGCTTCACCTGCGCACCGAGAAATTGCCCGAGGCCCAGGACGAAGGTCCAGGCCAGCCAGGCGATGGTGAGTGCGGCGAGCGCCCATGCGAGCGGGCGGACAGCGAGGCGGCGCCATTCCAGGCGGGCGACGGCGGCGATGCTCATGCGCCGGCTCCCGTGGCGATGCCGAAGAAGATGGATTCGATATCGCCGCCGTGGTCGTCGTGCAGCGGCGCATCGTGACGCAGGCGCCCTTCGTGAAGGATCGCCACGCGGTCGCACACGGCGACCACCTCACCAAGGACGTGAGTCGACAGGATCACAGCGGCACCGGCGGCGGCCCGCTCGCGGATCAGTCGGCGCAGCTCGCCCACCTGCACCGGATCCAGTGCGTTGGCGGGTTCGTCGAGAATGATCAGCGCCGGGTCGTGGACGAGGGCGCAGGCGAGCCCGAGTCGCTGGCGCTGGCCCTGCGACAGGACCCCCGCGAGGCGCCTGCGAAGGTCGCCGAGCTGCAGGCGGGCGACGATCGTGTCCGCCGCGCGCTTTGCCACGGCCCGGCTGGCGCCGCGGAGCCGGGAAAACGCGATCAGGTGCTCGTCGACGGACAGCTCAGGCCACAGCGGGGCGCTTTCAGGCAGCCAGCCGAGCAGACGTCCCGCCATGGCCGGTTGCCGCACGAAATCCATGCCGTCCAGCTCGATACGTCCGCTGTCAGGGCGAAGGGCACCGGCGAGCATCGAAAGCGTGGTGGACTTGCCCGCGCCATTGACGCCGAGGAGGCCCAGGACTTCACCACGGTTCAGGCAAAACGACACCCCCTCGACGGCCAGGCGCCCGGCACGGCGTCTCGTAACGTCTGCGACATTCAGCAAATGGGCCGCGCTCATGCGGCTACGTCGCCGAACACCGCGTAACGCGCACTATCTTGCGAGCAAAAAGACGCAGGGGAGTGATCATGCTGAACGAGCGAGGGGGCGGTCATCCCGCGATTGTGCGGAAAGGGGTTCGGAAACCACAACAGTGGGCTTCACATTTCGCCGAATTCCGTGCTGGTGGGTATGGAATCGGCTCGTTAGACTGGTACCTGTACGACCCCTTCACTTCCCGCGCGGTACCGACCTGATGCTCGACACCCTGCTCGATTTCCTGGCCAACGGCCTCACCCACGCAAGCTGGGGCGAGATCGCTGTCTATGTGCTCGTGGTCACCCAGCTCACCATTTTCACGGTGACGCTGTACTACCACCGCAGCGCGACCCATCGTGGTGTGGATTTCCACTGGACCCTCAACGGCTTCTTCCGTTTCTGGGGCTGGCTGACCACGGGTATGGTGGTCAAGGAATGGGTAGCGATCCATCGCAAGCATCACGCCAAGGTCGAGACCGAGGAAGATCCGCACAGCCCGCAGGTCTTCGGTATCAAGAAAGTCTTCCTGGACGGTGTGTCGCTCTATCGTGAGGCCAGCTACAACAAGGCCGACATGGAGAAGTACGGCCGTGGCACCCCCGACGACTGGTTCGAGCGCAAGCTGTTCGGCGCGCACCCGTACTGGGGCCCGGTGCTGATGGCCTTTATCGATGTCGCGCTGTTCGGCGTGATCGGCATGGCCATCTGGGCCGTGCAGATGATCTGGATTCCGTTCTGGGCCGCCGGTTTCGTCAACGGCATCGGCCACTGGTGGGGTTACCGCAACTTCGAAAGCTCCGACACCGCGACCAACATCTCGCCGTGGGGCTTCTGGATCGGCGGCGAAGAGCTGCACAACAATCATCACGCCTTCCCGAGCTCGGCCAAGTTCGCTTTGCGCAAGTGGGAGTTCGATATCGGCTGGGCGGTGATCTGCAGCCTGCGCTTCTTCCGTCTGGCCAAGGTGCTGCGTGTCGCGCCCACGCTGAACATCCGTCCGAACGTGCACCTGCCGGATGCCGAAACGCTCAAGGGCGTCCTCGCACTGCGTTTCCAGGCCACGACGGACTACTACCGCAACGTCATCCTTCCGACCATGCGCGAAGAAGTCAGTCAGGCCGGAGACAATCTGAAAGCCGTGCCGCGTCGTGTTCGTCGTGCGCTGGCCGACGGTGGTCGCTGGCTCGACAACGATGCGCGTGAGCGAATGCATGCCGCGCTGGCCAACCGCCCGGCGCTCACCACGGTGTGCGAGTTCCGCGCGCGCCTGGTCGCCCTGATGGAAGAGCGCGGTGCCGACAAGGCGCTGAAGTCTCTGCAGCAGTGGATCGTCGAGGCGGAAGAAAGCGGCATCCGTTCGTTGCAGCAGTTTGCACAGCGGCTGAAGGGTTACTCGGCGGTCGGCGCGTAATACGATCAAGCCGATTCGAAAAAAGGGCCCGCCATCTGGCGGGCCCTTTTTTTGTCTGGCCATGCGTAAGAGCCGCAAAGCCGCTTCGTAGCCGGGACATCGGGCTCGAGGTGGCGTAAGGCCTCATTCGCACGAATGTTGTGCTGAGGGTTCGCGCACGAAGTGCGCTCCTACGCGCGGCTTGCGCCGCGTAAATAAAAAAAGGCCGCCATTCGGCGGCCAATTTTTATTTGATCTTACCTTCCTTGTATTCCACATGCTTGCGGACGACAGGATCGTACTTCATGAACACCATCTTTTCCGGCGTGTTCTTCTTGTTCTTCGTGGTCGTGTAGAAGTGACCGGTGCCCGCGGTGGAAATCAGGCGGTGCTTATCGCGCTTGCTTGCCATGGTTGATCTCCTTAGATCTTTTCGCCGCGGGAACGGAGGTCGGCCAGCACGGCTTCGATGCCGTTCTTGTCGATGGTGCGCAGCGCGTGGTTGGAAACGCGGAGCTTCACCCAGCGGTTCTCGCTGGCGACCCAGAAGCGGCGCTCGTGCAGGTTCGGCAACCAGCGGCGACGGGTCTTGTTGTTTGCGTGCGAGACGTTGTTGCCGCTCTGCACGCCCTTATTGGTGACTTGGCATCTACGGGCCATGATGACCTCCTTTAGATTCGTTGGACCGCCCTTTGGCCAGGGTGGCGACGGCCCAGCCACGACCCGGTTACGGGGCGCCATGCGATGGCTGGAGGGGGTGGAACATCCCTGACAATGAGGCCCGCATCGCATGACGGGCGTTCCCGACGGATCGGGTTGGCATAGGGAAGCCGGGCATTCTCTCAGAATCCTACGTCCTCGCGCAAGCCGGACTGTGCGGGGCGCCGGGTTGTGTGAAACAATCCCGGCTTTCGTGCCAGCGGCACGTATCCCGCCCACACGACGCCTTCTCGAGGACTTACGCAATGGCAGAAATCACCGCCAACGGCCAGGCCGGCCAGCCGCAGCTCGTGCTGCAGAAGATCTACGTCAAGGATGCTTCCTTCGAAGCGCCGAACGCTCCGCAGGTGTTCC
This sequence comes from Luteibacter sp. 22Crub2.1, assembly GCF_900167995.1. Lineage (NCBI taxonomy): Bacteria > Pseudomonadati > Pseudomonadota > Gammaproteobacteria > Lysobacterales > Rhodanobacteraceae > Luteibacter > Luteibacter sp. 22Crub2.1. Next base: position 46,369 of record NZ_FUYT01000013.1, on the reverse strand, counting down.
AGGAAATGGGCGAGACCGAGGCGCAGCCGCAGGTCCAGCTCAACCTCGGCCACAAGGCCGTCGACCTCGGCAACGACCTGTTCGAAGTCGTGCTCAGCCTCACCCTCACCTGCAACCTCGGCGAGCGCACCGCTTACCTCGCCGAAGTGCACCAGGCCGGCATCTTCGGTATCGGTGGTTTCACCGATGACGACCGCGACGGCATCCTCGGTTCGTACTGCCCGAACCTGCTGTTCCCTTACGCCCGTCAGATGGTCTCGGCGATGATTCAGGAAGGTGGCTTCCCGCCGTTCCTGCTGCAGCCGATCAACTTCGACGCCCTCTACGCCGAGCAGCAGCGTCAGCAGGTCGAAGGCGGCGCCGGTACCCATACGCTCAACAGCTGAGCGATGACCTCCGCCTCCCGACCCACCGTCGCCGTTCTCGGCGCCGGTTCCTGGGGTACCGCGCTGGCTGCGCTTCTGGCGCGCAACGACGTCCCCACCCGGTTGTGGGGGCGCGACGCCGACGCGCTCGCGGAAATGGCCGCGGCGCGTCGCAACCTGCGTTACCTGCCCGACCTCGACCTGCCGCCGGAACTCGCCTACGACGGCGATCTGGCCAGCGTGCTGCGGGGGGCGGACATCGTTCTGCTCGTGGTGCCGAGCCACGCGTTCGCCGCGCTGCTCGACCAGATCGTGCCCATGCTCGAACCCGGTGTCCGCATCTCGTGGGCTACCAAGGGTTTCGAGACGGGTACGGGGCGTTTCCTGCACGAACTGGTCAACGAAAAGCTTCCCGGCAGGCCTGCCGCGGTCGTCACCGGCCCCTCGTTCGCCCGCGAGGTGACCGCCGGCCTGCCCAGTGCCGTCACGGTCCACGCCACGGACGACGCCTTCGGCAAGGAACTCGCCGTGCTGCTGCACGCGCCCAACTTCCGCGCCTACACGGGTAACGACATCCTGGGGGCCGAGCTCGGCGGTGCGATGAAGAACGTGCTGGCTGTCGCCACCGGCGTCGCCGACGGTATGGAGCTGGGGCTCAACGCCCGCGCGGGCCTCATCACCCGCGGCATGAACGAGATGCTTCGCCTCGGTGTCGCGCTTGGGGCGCGTGCCGAGACGCTCATGGGCCTTGCCGGCCTGGGCGATCTCGTCCTGACCTGCACCGGCGACCTGTCGCGAAATCGCCGCCTGGGTCTGGCCCTGGGCAGGGGCATTCCGTTGACGGAAGCGGTTCGCCAGATCGGCCAGGTGGTCGAGAGCGTCGTGACGGCCGACGAAGTCGCCCGCCTCGCCGGCTTCCATGGGCTGGACCTGCCCATCTCGGCCGCCGTCCGGTCGGTGCTGCATGGCGAAGTCACCCCGGAAGAGGGTCTGCGCACCCTCATGGGGCGCGAGCAGAAGGCGGAATATCCCGTCGATCTGTTCCCTCACCGCCGCGACTGACGCCGCGGCGGGTCTCCCGTCTGGCTGAACCGGGCCGGTCCGCCGGGTAAAAAGTCTTACGGGCACGCCATCCCGCCTTTGCTAAGCTTCCTGTTTTGGTCGCGCTGACAGGCTCGCATACGGATGCATCAACCGGACGACAAGCGCAGGCGTCACGCCATGGCAGAAGTGCTGCCTCTGGCGTGGCAGCGCGCATTCGACGAGCCGGCCGCTCCTCCGCTGGCCGAGCGCAGTGTGCTGGGCTTCTTCCTCGAGGGCGTCAACGACGACCACGAGCCGGCGGCCCGGCTGGATGCCGCTCCGGTCCTGCTCACGCTGAGTGCGGAGGGCCGTTACTCCCGCCCCCTGCCGCTGGATAGCCGCCACCTGCCCGAAGCCGCGCTCACGGTGGCCGAGAAGCGTCTGGCGGCCACGGTGCTCGGCCTGCCGCAGACCTTGCGCAAGAGTCGCAGCTACGCGCGTTTCGCCGGTGCGCTGGGCGACCAGCTCCTGGCTGAAGTGCTCGATGGCGCACCGTGTTTCTTCGGCGGCGTTGCCGGTCTGAAGCTGTCGCGCGGGCAGGCTCATCCCCTGAGCTGGCGCTGGAACCTCGAAAAGGACGGCAGCCAGAAGCTGGTGCCGGCGCTTCCGACCAGTCAGCGTCTTTTTCGTGTGGGCTCGCTCTGGTTCCTCGACGCGGAGCATGCCGAGATCGGTCCGCTGGAAGGTTCTCCTGACGAAGGCGCCTGGCTCGATCTTCCGCCTCTGCCGCCCGAAAGCACGGCCGCGTTCCTCGCCCGGATGGAAGGCACGCGCATGGGGCCGCGCGTGCCGCCGCCGCAGGTGTTCGGTGACATGCGTCGGGCGGAAGTTTCCCCGCGCCCGGTGCTCGTACTCCACGCCCTGACCCGGCATGCGCGGCTCGCCGCGGGTACGCCCCCCCTGGCCTATGGAAGGCTTGCCTTCGACTACGCAGGCGAGCGCCTGCCCGGGCGCGGCGGTGAGCCGCTGGTCCGACGCGTGCGCAACGGTGCGCTGCTTGAAATCACGCGACGCCGTGCTGAAGAACTCGCCTCGATGGAAACACTGGAAGGCGCAGGCCTCAATCCCGCGGTCGATACCGAGGGCTTGCCCTGGGACATGGCCGACACGCTGCCCGATGACGCGTGGCTGTTCCCGGGCAAGGGCTATGCCGGTGCGCTGGAGGTCAATACACCGGCCCGATGGCTTGCCTTGCGTCCCCGGCTCGAAGGCGATGGCTTCGTGCTGGAGTACGACCGCAGTTTCCCCTTCGAAGTGCTCGAGGGTCCCGTGCACTGGTACGGGAAGGCGCACGAAGACGACGCGGACCGTGCGTTCGATCTGGAAATCGGCATCGAAGTCGAGGGCAAGCGCGTCAACCTGCTGCCTGCCGTCGCGCAGGCGCTGGCCGAGCACCAGCTCAGTCTGAGCCCGACGCCCGGTGAGGCTGAAGACTCGGTCTGGTACGCGCCCGTCGACGAACGCCGTCGCGTCCCGGTGCGTCTGAAAGAATTGCGAGGCTTGCTCGCTCCGCTCGCCGAATACCTCGAGAAGCCGCGTCAGCAACTGCATCTGCCTCGCGTACAGGCCGGTCGTCTCGAAGAGCTCGCGCAGGCCTTGCCCAGTGGCGGCTCGTTCGAAGCGCCCGAGCGGCTGCGTGGTTTTACCAGGCGTCTGCGTGAAGCGGCCGAGCGCGCCAGCGATGTGGTTCCCGAGGCGTTGCAGGCGGAGCTTCGCGGCTATCAGCGCGATGGCCTGCGCTGGATGAACGCCCTGGCCGAAGCCGGCACCGGTGGCGTACTCGCCGATGACATGGGTCTGGGCAAGACGCTCCAGCTCATCACGCATCTGCTGGCGCTGAAGGAAAACGGCAATCTCGAGTCGCCCGCGCTCGTCGTCGTGCCGACCAGCCTCGTGCCGAACTGGTCGTCCGAACTCGCGCGCTTCGCACCCAGTCTGCGTGTGCTGGCGCTGCATGGTCCCCAACGCGCGGAAACGTTCGCGCACATCGGCGAGAACGATGTCATCCTCACGACGTACGCATTGCTTCCGCGCGACGTCGAGACGCTGAAGAAGCAGGCGTTCTCCCTCGTGGTGCTCGACGAAGCGCAGCAGGTGAAGAACCCGCGCACGCAGGCGCGCCGCGCGTTGCTCGCGATGAAGGTGCCGCGTTGCCTCTGCCTCACCGGCACGCCGCTGGAAAATCACCTCGGCGAACTGTGGTCGCAGATCGATCTCGCCGTGCCCGGCTTGCTGGGTGACGAAGGTGCGTTCCGTCGCCACTACCGTGCGCCGATCGAGAAGCACCAGGACATCGAGTGCCAGGACCGTCTGAACCGTCGCATTGCGCCGTTCATCCTTCGTCGCACCAAAGCGCAGGTCGCGTCGGAGTTGCCGGCGAAGACCGAGATCACACGTCGTGTGGTGATGGAGCCGCGTCAGCGCGATCTCTACGAAAGCCTGCGCCTGTCGCTGGCCGAGGAATTGCGCGAGGTCATCGCGCAGCGTGGCATCGCCCATAGCGGCATCGTCGTCCTCGATGCGCTGCTCAAGCTGCGTCAGGTCTGCTGCGATCCGCGGCTGGTGAAGCTCGAGGCCGCCCGCGGCGTGCGCGAGTCCGCCAAGTTCGAACTGTTGATGGACATGCTTCCCGCGCTGCTGGCCGAAGGCCGCCGCGTCCTGTTGTTCAGCCAGTTCACGGAAATGCTCAAGCTGATCGCGGTCGAGCTCGATCGCCGGCGCATCAGCTACGTGACGCTGACGGGCGAAACGCGCGATCGCGCGGAGCCGGTGCAGCGTTTTCAGGACGGCGAGGTGCCGTTGTTCCTGCTCTCGCTCAAAGCGGGCGGCGTGGGCCTCAACCTGACCAGCGCCGATACCGTCATCCACTACGACCCCTGGTGGAATCCGGCGGCCGAGGCACAGGCGAGCGACCGTGCGCATCGCATCGGTCAGGACAAGCCCGTGTTCGTTTACCGGCTGATCACGGCGGGCACCGTCGAAGAACGCATCGAGGAACTCAAAGCCCGCAAGGCCGAGCTCGCCGACGCCGTGCTCGAAGGTGGCGGAAGCCGTGAGCGACTGAGCTTCGACGAAAGCGATCTCGACGCACTGCTCGCTCCGCCGGCCTGAAGCACTCAGTCCGCGGGCTCTCCCGCCGTGCTGCGTAGGAGCGATCGCGCACTCCCGGCGAACGGGAATCCCGGGTTCTCCACGGTCATGCGCATCATCCGCGCGCCAGGCATCCACCTGCGCGCGGCATGACGTTTACCGGTCGATGGGCTTAACGGCGCAGCGGCGTACCGCCGGCTTCGACGATCGCCAGCGCGGCGCCGCCGATGAGGCCCGGCTCCGGGTTCATGATGGCCTGGGTCGGTACCTGCTCCATGGTGTCGCGGAAGCGGCCCTTGGCTTCGAAGCGTTCGCGGAACTTGCCCTTCTGGATCCAAGGCAGCAGGATCGGCGTCATGCCGCCTGTGAGATACACGCCGTCCCACGCGCCCAGCGTGAGCACGAGGTCACCGGCCACGCTGCCGAAGATGCCCGCGAACGTTTCAACCGCGCGTGCGCACATGGGGCAGGTTTCGTCGGTGGCGCGCTTGGTGATCTCTTCCGGGGTGATGTCGGCCTGCGGCTTCTGACCGGAGATTTCGCAAATCGCCTCATAGAGATTCACCAGACCCTGGCCACAGATCAGGCGCTCGTTGGACACGCGGCCGTAGCGAAGGTTGAGCACCTTGAGGATCTCGATGTCCTCGGCGCTGTGCGCCGCGAAGCCGGCATGGCCGCCTTCGGTCTGCAGCACGCTGACCTTGTCGCCACGAATGAGCAGGCCGCCCACGCCAAGCCCGGTGCCCGGACCGACGACGACGAAGGTCTGCTCTTCCTTGGCGCCGATTTTCGGCACGGGCAGGGTGCCGACTTCCACCAGATCCTGGTGGCCCTCGGCATCCTTGTCCGCGCTCATCAGCATCACGGCCATCGACTGCGCCGCGAAGTCGTTCACCAGGTGAACCCACTCCAGATCGAGCTCCGCGGCGAGATTCTTCGCCGAGATGGCCCAGGGGTTGTTGGTGACCTTCACCGTCTCGCCGTTATCGATGCGACCGGCGGCGGCGATGATGGCGCGCTGCGCCTCGTGGCCGGTTTCCTTGAAGTACTGCTTGGCGGCATCGCCCAGCGAAGCGTAGTCCTTGACGTGGTAACGCCGGACACTTTCCTGGATAAGTGGTTGATCTGCTTCCGGATGCGCAATGCCGAAGCGCACGTTGGTGCCGCCGAGGTCGGCGAGCAGGGTCGGCGCCGCGGCGCTAACTTTGGACATGTTTTAAGGACCTGTCAGATCACGGAAGCCCGCAAGGTTGCCTCGCGCGGGCGCTGGCGTCTAGTGACGGTTTGCTCTGCGCCGTCTTGACATACGCAGAGCCTCCCGGTGTGACGGTGGGGACCGGCACTTTGACGTAAACGTTTACGTCGGCAGAATACCCCATCGCCCGGGTCAATGGCAGGCAGTTGCCTGCCAGGCACGGGTACAACGGGAGAGTATGTGATGGCAGTGGTTCGCCTCGAGAAGGTGCGCAAGGTTTATCCGAACGGGCATGTGGCCCTGAAGGAGGCGAGCTTCGAAATCGCCGATGGCGAACTGCTGGTGCTGGTCGGGCCCTCGGGTTGCGGCAAGACCACGCTGCTCCGGATGATCGCCGGACTCGAGTCCATCTCGGGTGGCACGCTGAGCATCGGCGACCGCGTCGTCAACGACGTGCCGCCGAAGGATCGCGACATCGCGATGGTTTTCCAGAACTACGCGCTGTACCCGCACATGACCGTTCGCGAGAACCTCGGCTTCGGCCTGCGCCTGCGTGGCGTGGACAAGGCGGAGATCGATCGCCGTGTCGCCGGCGCTTCGGACATGCTCGGCCTCGACGAACGCCTCGATCATCGTCCCGCCGCGCTGTCCGGCGGTCAGCGGCAGCGCGTGGCGCTGGGCCGTGCGATGGTGCGCGATCCTTCCGTTTTCCTGCTCGACGAACCCTTGTCGAATCTGGACGCGAAGCTGCGCCTTTCCACGCGCGTGGAGATCGCGCGTATTCACCGCCGCGTGGGCGCCACGATGGTGTACGTGACGCACGACCAGATCGAAGCGATGACGCTGGGTCAGCGCATCGTGGTGTTGAACGGCGGTGTGATCCAGCAGCTGGATACGCCGATGAACCTCTACAACAAGCCGGCGAATCTTTTCGTCGCGGGTTTCCTCGGCAGCCCCGCCATGAATCTTTTCCACGGGACGCTGCGTCGCGCCGACGGGCTTCGTCTGGAGATGAAGGATGGCTCACTCGCGCTCGCCACCGAGGCGGCCGCGCTCGACCCCTACATCGATAAGCCGCTGATCGTCGGGGTACGTCCGGAGGATCTGCTCACGGTCAGCGACCATCCCGGTGTCGACGCACGCCTGCAGGCGCATGTCGACGTGGTGGAGCCCGTGGGTAACGAAGTGTTCCTCAACATGCGTCACGGTAGCGAAGAGCTCGTTTCGCGCGTACCGCCCCATTCGACGGTGCAGCCGGACAGCGACGTCGCGCTGGGCTTCCATCTGGAGCGCGTCCACTTCTTCGATCCGGAAAGCACGCTGCGAATCGACGTGTAAGCATGGGGCGGGGCCGCCTCATGGCGGCGTTCCGCCGATGCGCTGCCGTCGACGGGCGTATCGGCGGGGCGTGAGACGCCTGCGACGCCTTGCCACCACCGGCGCGTCGGCCGAGGCGTAAAATGGGGCGATCGCCAACCAACAGGCCTCCGTCCCATGACCTTCCCCGCCGTCCGCATGCGTCGCATGCGCCGCGATGCTTTCTCCCGCGCCCTCATGCGCGAGAACGTGCTCACCGTGTCCGACCTGATCATGGTCGCTTTCGTGGTCGATGGCGAAGGCGTGCGCCAGCCGGTCTCGTCCATGCCGGGTGTCGACCGGCTGTCGATCGATGAACTGCTGAAGCTCGCCGAGGAGTGCGTCGCCCTGGGTATACCGGCGCTGGCGCTGTTCCCGTCCGTCGGCGACGGGGTGAAAAGCGAAGACGCCCGTGAGGCGTGGAATCCCGATGCCCTGTTCCAGCGCGCCACGCGCGAGCTGAAGAAGCGCTTTCCGGAACTGGGTCTCATCGGTGACGTGGCACTCGATCCGTACACCACGCACGGTCAGGACGGCCTGATCGACGCCGACGGTTACGTCATGAACGAGCCGACCGTCGAGGCGCTGATCAAGATGTCGCTGGCCCAGGCCGAAGCGGGCATGGACTTCGTCGCACCTTCGGACATGATGGACGGCCGCATCGGCGCGATTCGCGACGCGCTCGAAGACGCCGGCTACATCCATACCCGTATCCTCGCGTATTCGGCGAAGTACGCGTCGAGTTTCTACGGCCCGTTCCGCGACGCGGTCGGCTCGTCGGCCAATCTGGGCAAGGGCAACAAGCACACCTATCAGATGGACGTCGGCAACAGCGACGAGGCCCTGCGCGAGGTCGAACTGGATCTCGCCGAAGGCGCCGATGCCGTGATGGTGAAGCCGGGCCTGCCTTATCTGGACATCGTACGGCGGGTGAAAGACGCCTTCGGCGCGCCCACGTTCGTCTATCAGGTCAGCGGGGAGTACGCCATGATCAAGGCGGCCTCGCAGAACGGCTGGCTGGACGAGAAGGCCGTCGTCATGGAATCGCTGCTGGCGATGAAACGGGCGGGCGCCGATGCGATCCTGACCTACTTCGCGGTGGACGTGGCGCGCTGGCTGAAGGGTTGAGCGGCATTTCGTCCAAAACGGCAGCGGGATCCGCATGACATAATCCGGGACGATTTCCCGGGAGCCGCAGCATGGATGGACATCACTTTCTAGAGACGGCCGTCGTCTTCCTGCTGGCGACGGTGGTTGCCGTGCCGCTCACCAAACGCTTCCGTCTGGGTGCCGTGCTGGGTTACCTGCTGGCGGGCGTCGTGATCGGGCCGTCCGTCCTCGGCCTGGTCAGCGACACCGAGGGCGTTGCGACGATCTCCGATTTCGGCGTCGTGCTGATGCTGTTCGTGATCGGCCTCGAGCTGTCGCCGTCCCGCCTGTGGGTGATGCGCCGTGCGGTGTTCGGCAGCGGCAGCCTGCAGGTGATCACCTGTGCGCTCGCTCTGGGTGCTATCGGCTACTTCCTGTTCGGCCTGACCTGGAAGGCGGGTGTGATCGTCGGTGGCAGCCTTGCGCTGTCGTCCACCGCGTTCGGCCTTCAGATCCTCGCTGAGCGCAAAGAGGCCGGCGCCGCCTACGGTCGCCAGGCCTTCGCCATCCTGCTCTTCCAGGATCTCGCCGCCATTCCGTTGATCGCCGCGGTGCCGTTGCTCGGTGGCGCGGTCGCCCACGGCGCGCACGGTCCCGACACGATGAGCGTGGTCCGGGTCGTCGGCACCATCTTCGCCGTGATCCTCGGCGGCCGGCTGCTGCTGCGCCATGTGTTCCGCTTCGTCGCCCGCGCCAAGAGCACCGAGGTGTTCACCGCGACGGCGCTGCTGGTGGTCATGGGCACGGCATGGCTGATGGAGCTGGCGGGCATCTCCGTGACGCTCGGCGCCTTCCTCGCCGGCCTGCTGCTGGCGGATTCGGAGTATCGCCACGAGCTCGAGTCGAATATCGAACCCTTCAAGGGGCTGCTGCTCGGCCTGTTCTTCGTCAGCGTGGGCATGTCGGTCGACCTCGCGTTGCTGGTCGCCAAGCCGCTGCTCGTGCTGGGCATGGTGGCGCTGCTGCTCACGGTGAAGGCTCTGCTGATCGTTCCGCTGGGCCGGCTGGTCGCCTCGCTGACCACCGCCGATTCGGTGCGCCTGGCGGCCGTGCTGGCGAGCGGCGGCGAATTCGCCTTCGTCATCCTCAACCTCGCACAGCAGAATCGCCTGATCGACGACAGCCAGCGTGGCCTCATGGTCATGGCGATCTCGCTGTCGATGGCGCTGACGCCGTTGCTCGTGCTTGCCGCGTCGCGTCTCGTGCATGAGCGTGTGCGCAAGCCGGACCGTGCATTCGACACCATCGAGGCCGATACGCCCCGCGTCATCATCGCCGGCTTCGGGCGCATGGGCCAGATCGTCGCTCGCGTGCTGCGCGCGCAGGGCATCCAGTTCGTCGCGCTGGAGAGCTCGGTGGAGCAGGTGGAGACCTCGCGCCGCTTCGGCGGCACATCACTGTTTTTCGGCGATCCCGGGCGTCCGGAAATGCTGCGTGCCGCGCAGGCGGACAAGGCCGAGGTGTTCGTCATCGCCACCGACGATCCCGAAGCCAACATCCGCACCGCGCGGCTGGTGAAGCGCCAGTACCCGCACCTCAAGATCGTCGCCCGCGCGCGTAACCGTCAGCACGCGTTCCGTCTCATGGATATCGGCATCGAAGATCCCGTGCGCGAGACCTTCTACTCGAGCCTGGAGATGACCCGCCACGTGCTCCAGTCGCTGGACATGTCGGCCGACGTCGTCGACAGCCGTATCGCGCGGTTCCGCAAGCACGACGAGCAGGTGCTGCGCGCGCAGTACCTGGTGTATGACGACGATGCCGCCCTCATGCAGTCCTCGAAGGAAGCCCTGCACGACCTGCAGCAGCTCTTCGAGGCCGATGCGGTGGAAGAGCGCGAAAAGGAAGCCTGACCCTGAAGAGGCGAGCGCGCTCGCTGTAGGAGCGAGCCCCGCTCGCGACAGCCCGTCGCGAGGGAGCCACAGGCCGCCGTGGTCTTAGTCCGGCTGCGCCGGCTGCCGCAACGTCTGCCTCACGCTCGGAATCGCGCCGACACGCGTTCCGAGCTCGTGCGCGATGTCCACGTAACCCAGATGCCGGGCGACATCGCCGGCGGTCCGGCCGAACGCATCGGCCGCCTGACGGTTCGCACCGCGATGGATCAGGACGCGGGCCGGGCCCAGCAGCGCATGCATCGCGCTTGCGTGCAGCGCGCTGACGCCGCGATGGTCGGCGTGTTCGATCTTCGCGCCCGCGTCGAGCAGGACGGGTACCAGCGCGCCAAGGTGGGTGGCATCCGCCTCGGTACCGGGGCGCAGATGCGCACCCAGCAGCATCAGCAGCGGGGTCACGCCGTCCTTGTCCGCCTTGTTCACATCGGCACCCTTGCCGATGACCGTATCGAGCAGGCGGCGTGCGCGCAGGCTGTCGCTGCTGCTGAAGCAGTACTGCGCGGCGGCATGCAGCGCCGTGTGTCCGTGCGCGTCCTCGGCGCGGGCATCGGCGCCTGCCGCGAGCAGCATCTCGGCGATCTCGGGGTAGCCGAGGGCGGCGGCGATCATCAGGGCGGTCGTATCGCCCGGCAGTCGCTGGTCCGCCGCCACGCCGCGCGCGAGCAACGCTTCGACGATCGTGTCGCGACGCGCGTTCACCGCGGCGGCGAGTGGCGTGATGCCTGAAGCGGCGGCGAGCGTGGGATCGGCGCCCGCTTCGATGAGGTGTTCGGCCACATCCCGCCTTCCGGCGCCGGCGGCACGAAGCAGGGCGGTGGCGCCTTGCGCATCGCGCGTGTCCACGGCAAAACCGAGTTCGAGCAGCCGGTCGACCGCCTGTATGTCGCCCGCGGCGGCGGCGGCGGGTAAGTCATCGGCACGCAGCGGACGGCGCGGCAGTGGCCATGCGGTCCAGCTCAGCCAGCGCTCGACATCGCCATGGCCGATGCCGAGGCCGTACGGCGTCTCGCCATTGACGTCCGCCGCTTCCGGGTCCGCGCCATGAGCGACCAGCAGGCGGACGAGGGGCAGGCTCTCGCCGCCCTGTTCCAGCGCGGCATGCAGGGGCGTACGGCCTCCCGCATCGCGCACGTTCGGGTCCATGCCCCGGGCGAGCAAGGCACCGAGCAACGCGCTGCGGCCGGTGGCAGCCGCCATGTGCACCGGCGTGCGACCGCGCGCGTCGGCGCCGAAGGGGTCGGCACCGGCTTCGAGCATCGCGAGCGTCAGGCGTTCGTCGGCACCGTCCAGACGGCACACCGCCTGACCGAGGAGGCCAGCACCCGCGGGGGTGGCGCCCGCGCGCATCAGCTGCAGCAGCGCGTCGGCCGACTGGGGAAGCTGGGGGAGCAGGGCGTCGAACAGCCGGCGACCGGTCGTGTCGGTTCCGTCGGCCGGGGGCGCCAGCCGCGCCTCGGCATGGAGGCCATGGTCCAGCAGCCACGCGCGTGCCGCATCGAAGCCCGTGCCAGCCAGATCGACATACAGCGCGGCGAGTTCTTCCGCGGGCCAGGCACGAACCTTGGCGGTGAACGTGGACGCGACGGCCCAGTGTCCGAAACGCAAGGCATCGTAGAGATGCATCGGCGAATCCGCCCCCGCCTCCGGTACGACCGACTCGCTCAGCGATGTCGGCAGTGGCGTCTCCGGGTCGAGCAGGGCGACGAAGTCCCAGCGGCCCGTACCGGCCGCGTGGTCGAGCGCGCTGCGTCCATCCGCGCCGGCTTCCTTCGGCTGGGCCCCCAGCGCGAGCAGCGCGCGTACCGTGGCGGCCTGGGCGCGTGGCGACTGGCAGGCCAGCGTCAGCGCGTCGCGTCCGTGGCTGTCGCGCGGCGAGGCATTGGCCTGGGCGTCGGCCAGCAACTGGACGATGCCGTGAGCGCCGGCACGCGCGGCCTCCATGAGGGCGGTGGTGCCATGCCGGTCGGCGAGGTTCGGCTGGGCGTGGGCCTGAAGCAGGGCCCGGGCGATCTGCTCGTGACCTTCCGCGGAGGCGGCGATCAGGGCCGAGCGTCCGTGGGCGTCGGTGGCGTTCACCGGTGCCTTGTAGCGCAGCAGCACCTTCACGCCTTCCGCGTCGTCGTCGGCGATACCGGCGGCGGCGACCAGGGCGGGCTCGCCGCCGACGGGAGCGGGTTTGGCACCGTGCTCGAGAAGGAAGCGTACGAGTGCCCAGTTGGCCGCGCGGCACGCGATGGCCAGCGGCGTGTCGCCGGCGGCGTTGACGGCGTCGACCGGCGCGCCTGCATCGAGCAGCATGGCGGCGACGGTCGGCTCGGCGCTGAGCACCGCCCCGTGCAGTGCGGTGTTGCCCTCGGCATCGGTGGCGGCAGCGTTCGCGCCGTTGGTCAGCAGGGTGAGGACGGCTTCAGGGCGACCGTGCCAGCTGTCGCGCGTCGCGGCGTGCAACGCGGTCACGCCCTGATGGGCACGGCTGACCTGCGCGCCACGCGCGATCAGCGCACGCAGCAGGCGGATGTCGGGGGAAAGGGCGGCGAGCGTCAGCACGGGGCGCTGGTCGCGATCGCCCGGTTCCGCGGCGGTGTTGGGGTCGGCACCGGCTTCGACGAGCGCCACGGCCCGTGCGATGTCGCCTTCGCGGGCCGCTGCCAGGAGCGCGTGCTCACGTACGCCTGGCTGACTTTCTTCGTTGCTGAGTACGGGAATGGGGGGAGGCGGCGCAGCCACGTCCGGCTCGATGCCCGGCTCACGCCGGGGCTCGGCGCGGGCCGTACGGATATGCCCGCGGCGCTCGCAGAGCAGCGCACGGAGGGTGCGGTTCGCGATCACCATGCCGGCGACGGGCAGCAGCACCACGCCATAGATCGCCAGTGCGGCGATTCGCATCTCCGGGGGAAACACGCCGTAGAGGCCGGAAAGGGCCACGGCGCAGAACGCGAGTACGAGCAGGCTGAAGGCGGCGGGCAGGAAATGCGAGAAGAAACGTTCCTCGGCGGAAAGGTGGCGGCCGAAGCTGACCGAGCGGGCCACCGCGGTGAAGATCCACGAGCCGTTACCGCTGTCCTCGGGGTAGGCATCGTCCCAGAGGAAAAGAAGCCCGAACGCCGGCCACATGCGCCACAGCGCCGCCAGCGCGACCACGAGCGTCGCTGCCAGCAGCAGCGCGACGCCCAGGCTGGGCGCCTGGGTCAGCTTGAGCAGCGGCCAGGCGACGAGCACGAACACGACGAAGGTGTAGGCCGTGAAGATCACGACGTGCGCCGAACCACGGCGCAAGGCCGTACGCAGGAAGCTCGTTTCGGGATCGAAACCGATCGCGTGACAGACCGCGGCCATCACCAGGGCGTTAGCGAGCAGCAGCGGAATCAGCGCAAGCGGCGACGCCGTGAGACCCGCGCAGGCGACAGCGGCGAGGGCGGGAAGGAACCAGGGCAGCGCCTTGATCAGCGATGGTCGACGACGTTTGGGATTGGCCATGCGCGCGAGTATACGGACGCGCATGGCATCACGCGGTAACGACGTGTTAACCCACGCCGCGCACTCTGCCTGTGCGCGGATTCGGCCGATCAGACGCGCACGAGCGTCCGGTCGGGGTCGATCTCGCGATTGTGGTTGGGCTGGTTGCAGACGGTGAGCGTGTCGCCGGGAGGCGTCTGCAGATGCCAGCCGCAACCCGCGAGGTTGATGAGCACCTGCTCAGTGTCGTTGTGCGGGAGCTTGCGCTGCGGCGTGAGTTCGAACTCCAGCACGAAGCGGAGCTCACCCAGCAGGAGGACGAGCGGCTCGGGAAGCATGTCGAAGCCGTCCCGGCGGGTCATCCAGACGTAGGTATCGGGCTTGCGAAGGCTTGCGTAGACGTAGCAGTGCATGACGGCGGTCTCGCTTGCGGATCGGCAGCATACGTTAGCAAAAGAGTGACGGCGCAAGTGTGCATAAACGTCGGATGTTTCGACTTTGTTGCACATGCACTTGCAAATTATTCGTCAAGTCGTCCAGAGTCCCACCCCAGATTGTTAAACGCGCGTATGAAAACGGCTAACTTTTCCGTTCCGCGCACGTGACATCGACCCAGAACAGAACAAAAGCAGGAGCCACCACGCATGCAGAAGTTGACCCATACCCGTTCGCTGGCCGTCGCCGCCCTTTCGCTGGCCATCGCCGGCGCGCTGGTGGCTCCGCAGGCCGCTCACGCCAGCGCCTTCCAGCTGAAGGAAAACAGCGCCGCCGCCCTCGGTCGCGCTTTCGCCGGTTCCGCCGCCGCGGGTGACGACGCCTCGGTGATCGTGAACAACCCGGCCGCCATGAGCCTGCTCAAGGGCACCACGTTCCAGGCCGACGTCACCGGCATCAACTTCAGCACCAAGTTCCACGGCACCGCGACCGACGCTCAGGGTCGTCCCATCTCGGGCGGCAACGGCGGCGACGCCGGCACCACGATCCCGGTTCCGGCGTTCTACGTCGCGACCCAGGTCAGCGATCGCTGGCACATCGGCCTCGGCCTGACCGCCCCGTTCGGTTTCAAGACCGAATACGACTCCGACTGGAAGGGTCGTTACAACGCCATCAAGTCCGACTTCAAGTCGTATGACGCGACGCTGTCGGCGTCGTTCGACGTGACGGACGACTTCGCCCTCGGCGCAAGCTTCATCGCGCAGAAGACGACCGCGGAACTGACCAGTGCGATCAACTACAACACGGTCGGCCTCGGCCTGATCCAGCGCGCCGCCGCCGCGGGTCAGCTGCCGCCCGCCACCGCCCGCGCGCTGGCCGCACAGTACGCCGCCGTGGTTCCGCCGGGTAGCGACGGCGTCGCCAAGATCAAGGGTGACGACTGGGCCTACGGCTGGCAGATCGGTGGTCTGTGGAAGCTGACCCAGAACGACCGCATCGCCCTGAACTACCGCAGCAAGATCAGCCACAAGCTGGAAGGCACCGGTAACTTCACGATGCCGAGCAACGTGACGGCCGTGCTGTCCAACCCGGCCGTCGGTGCGCTGCTCGGTTCGGGCCAGCCGCCGTTCACCCACACTAACGGTACGGCTGACTTCACCACGCCGTCCGTCGCCACCGCGAGCTTCTGGCACCAGGACGTGAAGTTCGGCCTGGGCTTCGATCTGTCGTGGACCAAGTGGAACGAGTTCAAGGACCTCACGGTCAACTACTCGAACCCGAACCAGCCGTCCACCAGCGAAGACTACAGCTGGCGCAACAGCTACTTCCTGTCCGCCGGTGGCGAGTACTACCCGACCGACAAGCTGACGCTGCGCGCCGGTGTCGCCGTCGACACGACGCCGACCTACGACGATACCCGCTCGCCGCGCGTGCCGGACTCGACCCGCAAGTGGCTGGCCTTCGGTATCGGCTACAAGGCCACCGAGCGTTTCGAAGTCAACGCGGGTTACGCCCACATCTTCGTGAACAAGGCTCACATCGCTGGCGTCACCAACGCCACCAACGATCGTCTGGTCGGCCAGAACGACGACAAGGGCAACCTGCTGAGCGTCTCGGCCAAGTACCAGTTCTGATCGTCTCCCCGATCGGCTGATATGAGCCAGTAAAAAAACCTCCCCGGTGACGGGGAGGTTTTTTTTGTGGGTGGCCTTCAGGCCATTCGAACGGGATCGCGCGCGGGGCGCGCTCCTACAGGCCTTCGGCGCCGTGGCATTTTTTGAATTTCTTGCCGCTGCCGCATGGGCAGACGTCGTTGCGGCCGACTTTCGACTCGTCGCGCTGTACGGGCTTGCCGTGCCGCGGATGGCGGCGACGGTAGAGCTGGGCGAGCTGGAACGGGATCTCGTTGAGCAGGTTCATCCGCTCCTCAAACGACGGCAGGGCCACCGTCGGTGTGCCCGGGTCCGGATCGGTCTGATCCGCCGTCAGGGTCAGCAGCATGCCGACGAACGGATAGGTCTTTTCATCCAGCCACTCGGACCATTCCTCTTCCCACTCGCTGAGGGCGAAGCGAAAGCCCAGCGCCCAGTCGCTCGCGAGCGGGAAGTCGCCATTGTACGAAGCGACGTCCTCGATCTCGTCGAATTCCTCTGGCGAGTCGATGAAGGGCAGAGCGTCTTCCGCCAGTACCTTGGGATCGCCCGACACGCGTGCCTCGATCACCGCCCAGAATTCCTTGAGCAGCGTGGCGACCTCCGCGTGCACGGCCTCGGACTCCCAGGGCGTCGCCTCGTCGGTGTCGAGGATCGCCATGCAGTCGTCGATGTCGACGTCGGCCGGGCCCACGATCGCCGCCGAGAAGAGTCCGTCCAGCGTCTCCAGCGAATAGCGGTTGGTCGAGATCAGGAGGTCGTCGAGGCGGCCCAGGCGCGTTTCATTCATCTGCATGGCAATGACTCAGTAAGCGTAGTCGCGGAACACGGGGTCGACGCTGCCGTTCCATTCGCTCTGGAAGAGCTCGAGCTTGGTGTCGGCCTGGGTTTTGCCGGAGAGGGCGATCTCTTCCAGCGGTTCGAGGTAGACGGATTCGTCGACGCCGCGGTGACCGGTGCGGTTGCGCCGCTTGAGGCCTTCCCGGGCGATCTTCACCGCCTCCAGTGACAGCTCGCGCACGCTGTGGTCGCGGAAGCGAAGCGCGAGCGCCTCCTTCGGTACGCCGTCACGCAGCGCATGGCGCTCGGCCTTCGTGAAGTCCTTCACGAGGTCCCATGCGGCGTCCAGCGCGGTGTCGTCGTACAGCAGGCCCACCCAGAACGCGGGCAGTGCGCACAGCGAGTTCCACGTGCTGGTATCGGCGCCGCGCATCTCGAGGTACTGCTTCAGGCGCACCTCGGGGAAGGCGGTGGTCAGGTGATCGGCCCAGTCGCGCATGTTGGCCTTCTCGCCCGGCAAGGCGGCCAGCTCACCACGCATGAACTTCTTGAAGTCCTGGCCGGACAGGTCGACATACTTGCCGTCGCGATAGCTGAAGTACATCGGCACGTCGAGGATGTAGTCGACGTAGCGCTCGTAGCCGAAACCGTCTTCGAAAACGAAGTCGAGCATGCCCGTGCGATCGGCGTCGGTATCGGTCCAGACGTGCGAACGATACGACTTGTAACCGTTGGGCTTGCCTTCGGTGAAGGGGGAGTTGGCGAACAGCGCCGTGGCGATCGGCTGCAGCGCGAGGCCCACGCGGAACTTCTTCACCATGTCCGCCTCGGTCGCGTAGTCGAGGTTGACCTGCACCGTGCAGGTGCGCGTCATCATGTCGAGGCCGAGCGAACCGACCTTGGGCATGTACTCGCGCATGATCTTGTAGCGGCCCTTGGGCATCCACGGCATCTGGTCGCGACGCCACTTGGGCTGGAAGCCCATTCCCAGGAAGCCGATGCCGAGTTCCTCGGCCACCGAGCGGACTTCCTTCAGGTGGTTGGTGACTTCGTCGCAGGTCTCGTGAATCGTCTCCAGCGGCGCACCGGAGAGCTCCAGCTGCCCGGCCGGTTCGAGGGTGATGTTCGCCATGCCCTTGGTCAGCGCGACCGGGGTGTCGCCTTCACGGGCCACGTCCCAGCCGAAGCGCGTCGCCAGGGTCTCCAGTAGCTGGCGGATGCCCGGACGGTCCCCGTCGAACGGTGGCGGGGTGAGGTCGTCGCTGTAGAAGCCGAATTTCTCGTGCTCCGTTCCGATGCGCCAGGCTTCACGCGGCTTCTCGCCCCTGGCGAGATAGGCGACCAGATCGTCACGGTCGCCGATGGGCGTGCTCTTGGCGGCGCTGGGGATGGACACGGGGCTTTCCTTGAAGAGGGGGCTTTTTGGCCGGATGCGGCCCAGATGGGGGCGCATGCCCGCCGGGAAAAGGTGGCATGCCGGCGGCGCAGGGTAGCAAATGCGTCGGCGAGTCGGTGAAAACGAGGAGGTCGGGACCTTCTGCCCTTGCCGACCCTGGCGCTCGTCAGTCGCGCAGCTATCCAGGCATGCGTCGATGCTTCCTATACTCTGGCGGCAATATGCATCGACAAGGGAGTCATGAGGCGAT
Source organism: Luteibacter sp. 22Crub2.1 (assembly GCF_900167995.1). Taxonomy (NCBI): domain Bacteria; kingdom Pseudomonadati; phylum Pseudomonadota; class Gammaproteobacteria; order Lysobacterales; family Rhodanobacteraceae; genus Luteibacter; species Luteibacter sp. 22Crub2.1. The sequence goes on along the minus strand of NZ_FUYT01000013.1, from coordinate 28,270 downwards.
GACCGTCAAGCGAAGGTCAAGCAAGGAGCAAGAGCCTGAGGCGTTGCCGACCGGCCAATGGGTGCTGCCGTTGTCGCCCGGGGTCGATCACGCGGTCGATGAGGCTCTGGCCGTGGCGCCAGCAGGCCGGTTCAGTAACTACGTCGTTTACGTTGACGAGAGCGGCGATCATGGTCTTGAAACCGTAGACCCGAACTATCCTGTTTTCGTGCTGGCATTTTGTGTCTTTCACAAAGGGCATTATGCGGATGCCATCGTCCCCGCGATCGAGTCATTCAAGTTCAGGCACTTCGGGCATGACATCGTCGTGCTTCACGAACACGACATACGGAAGGAAAAGGGAATCTTCCGCTTCAACAATCGCCTGGAAAAGGAAGTTTTTCTTGACGAGCTCACTGGGTTGATCGACACGAGCAACTTTATTCTGATCAGCTGCGTCATCAGCAAGGCGAGGCTCAGGGAGCGTGCTCAGCTTGAAAGCAATCCATACCATCTGGCTCTCGGATTCTGTCTCGAGACGCTGTTTGAGCTTGTTGAGGAGAAAGAACAGGGCGATCGTCCGACTCACGTCGTCGTTGAGTGCCGAGGTAAAAAAGAAGATCGTGATCTGGAGCTGGAATTCCGGAGAATTTGTGACGGCGCTAACAGGTGGGGGCGCCAGCTGCCATTCGCCATTAAATTCGCCGACAAGAAGACCAACTCCTCCGGACTGCAACTCGCCGATCTTGTAGCCCGGCCCATCGGTCTGTCGGTCCTTCGACCGCAAAGCCCTAATCGGGCATTTGAGGTGCTCAAGCGTAAGTTCTTCTGCAAAGGAGGGCGCAAAAAGCTTGGCGTCGACTTCGAAGGGTGGGGGCTCAAGCTTTTCCCTGACGCAGAAAGCGAAAAGCCCCGGTGAACTCACCGAGGCTATGACGCCGACCGGGAACCCCCAGTCCACTTAGGCGTGAAGTTTAGAACGGGGGCCGCCAGTGGCACAAGGCACCCCCCCCTTCGCCGTCGATACGTTGCAAATTCTCGCGCGAGCCTCTCACTTGCCTGACCGGCGCGTGTGCTGGCACTCCAAAGACGAAGAGGCCGCCCGATGGGCGGCCTCTTCGCAAGATCCGGTGCGGCGCGATCAGCGCTTCATCGAATTGAAGAACTCGTCGTTGGACTTCGTGTTCTTCATCTTGTCGAGCATGAACTCCATCGCGGCGAGCTCATCCATCGGGTGCAGCAGCTTGCGCAGGATCCAGATCTTGGCGAGCAGGTCCGGATCGATGAGCAGGTCTTCGCGGCGGGTGCCCGAGCGGTTGATATCGATGGCCGGATAGACGCGCTTCTCGGAGATACGACGGGACAGGTGCACTTCCATGTTGCCGGTGCCCTTGAACTCCTCGTAGATCACCTCATCCATCTTGGAGCCCGTGTCGGTCAGCGCGGTGGCGATGATCGTCAGGCTGCCGCCTTCCTCGACGTTACGCGCCGCGCCGAAGAAGCGCTTGGGGCGCTGCAGGGCATTGGCGTCGACACCGCCGGTGAGGACCTTGCCGGAGCTCGGTACCACGGTGTTGTAGGCACGGGCCAGGCGGGTGATCGAGTCGAGCAGGATCACCACGTCCTTCTTGTGCTCGACCAGACGCTTGGCGCGCTCGATCACCATTTCGGCGACCTGCACATGGCGAACGGCCGGCTCGTCGAAGGTCGAGCTGATGACTTCGGCGCGAACCGTACGCGCGATTTCCGTGACTTCCTCAGGGCGCTCATCGATCAGCAGCATGATCAGATGGACGTCCGGATGGTTGTACTGGATAGCCTGCGCGATGTTCTGCAACATCATCGTCTTACCGGATTTCGGCTGGGAGACGATGAGGCCACGCTGGCCGCGGCCGATGGGTGCGACCAGATCGAGAATGCGGCCCGTGATGTCCTCGGTGGACCCGTTGCCGCGCTCGAGCTTGAACGACTTGCGCGGGAACAGCGGGGTGAGGTTCTCGAACAGCAGCTTGTTCTTCGACGCCTCCGGCGGATCGCCGTTGATGTCGTCGACCTTGAGCATCGCGAAGTAACGCTCGCCTTCCTTGGGATGGCGGACGCGTCCGGTGATGTAATCACCCGTGCGCAGGTTGAAGCGGCGGATCTGGCTGGGGGAGACGTAGATGTCGTCCGGGCCGGCCAGGTACGACTCGTCGGCCGAGCGCAGGAAGCCGAAGCCGTCCTGGAGGATTTCGAGCACGCCCTCCGCCCAGATGCCGCCGCCCGAACGGGCGTGGGCCTTCAGGATATTGAAGACGACGTCCTGCTTGCGCTGGCGGGCCACGCCCTCGCGGACACCGAGCGACTCGGCGAACTCGAGCAGCTGGATCGCGTTCTTGCGCTTGAGTTCGGTCAGGTTGATCAGGCGATCGTTGCTGCCGGCGTCGGCGTTCTCGTCATCGTCGACGGGATAACCGTTGTTGTTGTTGTTGCGCGGGTGCTGGTAGTTGCCGCCGTTGCCGGGGTTACCGCCACCTGGGCGCTGCTGGTTGTTCCGGTCGCCACGGTCGCCGCGGTCGTTGCGTTCGTTCCGGCGACGACGGCCCCGGCCTTCGCGCTCGTTGTTCGGGTTGTTCGGGTTGTTACGGTCGTTGCGATTCGGCTGCTGGTTGGGGTTGTCGCCCCGGGCCTGCTGCTGACCGCCCTGACCCTGACCCTGACCGCCGCCCTGCGAAGGGGCAGGCTGGCCGCCGTCGCGCGTTTCAGTCGACGGGGCCGCGGGACGCTGCTCCGCCGGTGACGCCGGCGCGTTGCTCAACTGCAACTCGGCCTGCGGCGCCGGTGTCGGTACCGGAGGCAGCGGCGGCGGTGACTTGACCGCCGGCGGCGCGACGGGAGCCGGCGCGGGTGCGCTCGTCTCTACCGCGGGTGCGGCGGCTGGCGCCTTTCGGCGCGTACGGGGACGCGGTTCGGTCGCAGGCTGGTCGCCGGCGCCCTTGGCGTCGATGGAATCTTTAGTTTCGATATCGGACACGGGCAAACCTCACGGGGCGCCGTTAAAAGAAGAAGGGAGAGGGTTCGCGACTGGAGGGGACAAGCGGTGTCCCGGCGAACTCCTAGAGCCTAGCATCGCGTGAGGCGCGGCGTAAAGCGCCTCACGCGGCGGCGTGGGTGAAACGGGGAATTCAGAGGGACTTTTCGATGAACTGGGTCAGCTGACCCTTGCCGACGGCGCCGATCTGGGTGCCGGCGACCTTGCCGTCCTTGAAGATCATCAGGGTCGGGATGCCACGGACGCCGAACTGGCGGGGCGTCTGCTGATTTTCGTCGATGTTGATCTTGACGATTTTCAGTTTGCCTTCGTACTCGCCGGCCAGTTCATCGAGCACCGGAGCGATCGACTTGCACGGGCCGCACCACTCGGCCCAGAAATCGAGCAGGACCGGGGTGTCGGAATCGAGGACTTCCTGCTGGAAGGCAGAGTCGCTCGTATGGGTGATCTTTTCGCTCACCGTGATCTCCAGAATGGGGGTAATAGGGGGTTGACGACCGTGACGCCTGCATCGGCTACACTAAGGAGCCTCATGTCGCGGGTCCAACCGGAACCGAAGGTCTTGGCCATTGCAGCCGCTGGCCCTCATTCCAACGCAACTAGGGGCGCGATTCAAGCGATTCAAGGGCGCCGACGGGATGGTTTCCGTTGACATAGGTGAAAAGGTTAATCGTTTCAAGCCTCTTCACCTATGCCAGCGGGAACCGTCGGGTCGCGCGCCGCCGCCTCCGGCCATCGTGCGCCGGGCGCGTCGTCTGGCCGCCGGACTGACACCTGGCCGCCCCCGACTCTCCCGTGACGCCGGCCGGATCACCCACCGTCCCGGGGCCCGCCCGGCCGCCGGGATGCCGTCGCGCCTCCGCGCGACGAGACGCCAGGCCATCCATACCTATGTCCCAAACCGTTCTCACCGACGTCTTCTACGAAAACCTCGACCTTCATCCGCTTCTCCATCAGGGCCTTGCCGCCGCCGGCATCACCCGCTGCACGCCCATCCAGGCGCTGACCCTGCCGCTCGCCCTGACGGGCCGTGACGTAGCGGGTCAGGCGCAGACGGGCACGGGCAAGACCTTCGCCTTCCTGGTCGCCCTGATGGACCGCCTGCTGAAGCATCCGGCCGCGCCCAACCGCCGCGACGCGGATCCGCGCGCCCTGATCATCGCGCCGACGCGCGAACTGGCCATCCAGATCGAGAAGGACTTCCAGACCATCGGCAAGGCCACCGGTCTGCGCAGCGCGCTCATCTACGGCGGCGTCGATTACGACAAGCAGCGCCAGCAGCTGCGCGACGGCTGCGACATCATCATCGCCACGCCGGGTCGCCTGCTCGACTACCACAAGCAGGACGTGTTCGGCTTCGGCTCGGTCGAAGTCATGGTCATCGACGAAGCCGACCGCATGTTCGACCTTGGTTTCATCAAGGACGTCCGCTTCATCTTCCGCCGCCTGCCGGCCCGCGAGCAGCGTCAGGTGCTGCTGTTTTCCGCCACGCTGAGCCATCGCGTGCTGGAGCTGGCCTACGAGCACATGCACGAGGCCGAAAAGCTGGTCGTCGAGACGGAAAACGTCACCGCCGACCGCGTCCGCCAGGTCGTCTACTTCCCGTCCAAGGAAGAGAAGATGCCGCTGCTGCTCAACCTGCTCGAAGAGACCAAGGCCGAGCGCAGCATCATCTTCGTCAACACCAAGGCCGCCGCCGAGCGCATCACCGATCGTCTCAAGCGCCACAACTTCCGTGTCGGCGCCATCTCGGGCGACGTGCCGCAGGTCAAGCGCCAGAAGCTGCTGCAGCGTTTCCAGGACGGCCAGATCGACATGCTCGTGGCGACCGACGTCGCCGCGCGCGGTCTGCATATTCCCGCCGTCAGTCACGTCTTCAATTACGACCTGCCGCAGGATGCCGAGGACTACGTGCACCGCATCGGCCGTACGGCCCGCCTGGGCGCTGAAGGCGACGCGATCAGCTTCGCCTGCGACCTCTACGCGATGGGCCTTCCGGACATCGAGACGTACATCAACCAGAAGATTCCGACCGCCTCGATCGAAGCGAAGATGTTGGTGATGCCGGCGCCGCGCCCGCGCGCCGACGGCGTGCAGGACGAAGTCGACGATCCGAACGATACGGGCGGTCACATCCCGACGCGCGGCGCACCGCCGGAGAAGGGCGGTCGTGGCGGTCGGGAGGGTGGTCGTGGCGGTTCCCGCTCGGGCGAGCGCTCCGGCAGCCGCGAGCGTCGCCCGCGCCCGCCGCGCGAGGACACCCCGGTCGGTGGCTTCACCGCCGCCTCCACGGAGGTCCCGGTAAAGACCGTGATCGTTGCCGAGTCGGTCGAGGAGCTGCCGGCCGCTGCCGAGGCCATCGCTGCCGACGGCGCCCCGAAAAAGCGTCGCCGCCGCCGTGGCGGTCGTGGCCGCGGTGCGCGTGAGGGTGTGGAGACCGTCGAGGGTAGCGGCGCCACCGATCAGGCCGCAGGCCCGAAGGCAGCCGCCCCGTCGCGTCACGCGGATGGTCAGTCGCGTCAGGGCAGCCGCCCGTCGCGTCAGGTCGCAGCGAACCGCCCGGCCGCTGCCGCTGCCGCTCCGGCGCCTGCACCGCATACGCATGAGAAGGTCGGTTTCTTCCGCCGCATCGGCCGGTTGTTCGGCGGCCGGTAAACCCACGACCGGCAGGAGCGCGCCCGCGCGCGCTCCTGCATCCCGTCCGGCACATGCCCGGCACGTTCCACCCCGCACAACCCACCCGACATCCCTTATCCTCTGGGGTCCAACGGGCCAACAGGTAATGCGGTGATCGGTTTCGATCTGGTGAGCAAACGATACGAGGGCGGTCACCAGGCCCTTACCGATGTATCGTTCCAGGTCGCGGCCGGTGAAATGGCCTTCGTTACCGGCCATTCCGGCGCCGGCAAGAGCACCCTGCTCAAGTTGCTGGCCATGATCGAACGGCCGACCAACGGCGTCGTCACCCTCGACGGCCAGAAACTCAACACGGTCCGCTCGTCGGATATCCCGCGCATCCGCCGCAAGCTGGGCATGGTCTTCCAGGATCACCGCCTGCTCCTGGATCGCACGGTCTTCGCCAATGTCGAACTGCCGCTGGTGATCGCCGGCGTGGCGCCGGCCGACCGGTCGCGTCGCGTGCGCGCCGCTCTGGAAAAGGTCGGCCTGCTCAGCTACGAAAAACAGCTGCCCGAGGCGCTGTCCACGGGTGAGCAGCAGCGCGTCGGTATCGCGCGCGCGATCGTCGCTAAGCCGGCGGTCCTGATTGCCGACGAACCGACGGGCAACCTCGATCCACAGCTGGCCATGGAAATCATGACCCTCTTTGCGGAATTCCAGCAGGTCGGCACGGCCGTCCTCGTGGCCAGCCACGACCTCATGCTGATCAAGCGAATGAAGAAGCGGGTGGTCGTACTCGACCACGGCAAGCTGGTGGCCGACGTGCCTGCGACGGAGGTCGTATGAATACCGTTCGCGAATCCCGTCGTCCGCCGGAGCCGCCGAAGACCCAGCGCAGCGAAGGGCGCAAGGTCGGCGCCTGGCGCGAGCATCACGCCTGGAGCCTGTCGATCAGCTGGCGCCGTCTGGCGGCCCGGCCGCTCAGCACGTTGCTGACCGTCGCCGTCATGGGCGTGGCCCTGGCTCTGCCGCTCGCGTTTTACCTCCTGCTCGGCAACGTCGAGCGTATGGGCGACGCGCTGGGCCGCAACCAGTCCATCAGCGCCTTCATGAAGCCGGGCCAGAACGCGGCCATGGCGGAAACCGCCGCCTCCGCGCTGCGCGGGCGCCCGGAAGTGGCGGACGTCGTCGTTCGCACGCCCAAAGACGGGCTCGATGAGCTCGCCGAAGTCCAGGGGTTTTCCGGCTCCCTGCAGTCCCTCGACGTCAATCCGCTCCCATACGTCCTCTCGGTCCAGCCCCGGCCGGGTCTGGCGGCTGACGATGCCGGACGCCTGGTCGATGCGATGAAGGCCACGCCGGGCGTCGACATGGTTCAGGACACCGGCGCATGGCGCCAGCGTCTCGACGCGCTGCTTGGCGTGGGTACGCGGGCGGTGAGCCTGCTGGCGGCCTTGCTGGGTGTCGCGGCCCTTCTGGTGGTCGGCAACACCATTCGTGTCGATATCCAGAGCCGCAGCGCGGAGATCGGTGTGCTGCTGCTTATCGGTGCCAGCCGTCCCTTCGTTCGCCGTCCTTATCTCTACGCGGGCATCTGGCTCGGGTTTCTTGCCGGCGTTCTGGCCGTGGTGCTGGCCGTCGTGCTCGAACTTGCGATGGCCGGCCCGGTGGGACGTCTTGCGGCCGCGTACGATGGCAGTGTGAGCTTCGGCGGGTTGCCCGCGTGGCTGTTGCTTTCGGTACCCGTCGCCGCCGCGTTGCTCGGCTGGCTGGGTGCCCGTCTGGTGAGTGCACGACAGATCCGTCGCGCCGCGGCGGTCTAGACAAGGGGATTTGGGGTGGCGACTCACATCGGTTCAGGCGTTGCCGGCGCGGCGCCGCGGATTCTCCTGGTCGACGGCTCCAAGGTCGTCCGCCAGCTGATTTCGCGCGTGGTCAGCGCCGAGGTGCCGGGCGTCGAGATCGTGGGCGTCTCCACCGGCGCGGAGGCGCAAGCCGAACTGCAGCGAGGGGTCTTCGACTTCGTCACCGTGGCGCTGCGGCTGCCCGACATGGACGGTCTGGACATCGCACGCTTCGTGCGCGAATCCGCGCCGCAGATCTACATGCCGATCGTCGTCGTCTCCGGCGACGTGGAAGAGCGTCTTCATCGGCGGGAACTCGGCGAGTTCGTCACCGACTACTTCGACAAGTCACTGGGCTTCGGCGCGCTGGCCGAATTCATCCGTGGCTACGTGCGCCCGGAAGGCGGTGCCGAGGGCGAGGTGCTTTACGTCGAGGACAGTCGTGTGGTCGCCCTGGCCACGCGCCGCATGATGGAAAAGTACGGCCTGACGGTGCACCACGTGATCAGTGCCGAAGACGCCATCGTGTACCTGCACGAGGCGAAGGCCCGCGGCGACATGGGCGCCGACATCGTTCTTACCGACGTCAGCCTCAAGGGTGAACTCACCGGTGGCGATCTCGTGGAACGTATCCGCAACGAGTTCGGCTACGGCAAGGGGCAGCTGCCCACGCTGATCATGACCGGCGACGAAAACCCCGCGAACCAGGCCGCGTTGCTGCGCGCCGGCGCGAACGATCTCGTCGAGAAGCCGGTGGAAGAAAAGTTGCTGATCACGAAGCTGTTGTTCCAGTTGCGGGTGGCGCTACACCTGCGTGAAAGGGCGGAAGGTTGAACGAGCGGGTCAAGCTGGAAGCATCGTGGAAGGAGCGGATCGGCGATTACCTCGATCGTCCGGAGATGCTGGCGCTGTCGGCATTTCTGCGCGAGGAGAAGGCGGCGGGTAAGGTCATCTACCCGCCCGGCCCCGAGATCTTCAATGCGTTCGCGCACACGCCTTTCGATCGCGTACGCGTCGTGATCCTCGGCCAGGATCCGTATCACGGTCCCGGACAGGCGCACGGCCTGAGCTTTTCGGTGCGGCCCGGCGTCCGCGTGCCGCCCTCGCTGCAAAACATGTTCAAGGAGATCGAGGCCAGCCTCGGTATACCGCGCCCCGACCACGGATGCCTCACGCCCTGGGCCGATCAGGGCGTCCTGTTGCTCAACGCGGTGCTCACCGTGGAAGCGGGGCAGGCCGCATCGCATCAGGGCAAGGGCTGGGAAGGGTTTACCGATGCGGCGATCGACGCCCTCAACGGCGAGCGCGAGGGCCTGGTCTTCCTGCTTTGGGGTAGCCATGCCCAGAAGAAGGGCCAGCTGATCGACGCCAGGCGCCACAAAGTTCTGCGCAGCGTGCATCCGTCGCCGCTGTCGGCGCATCGCGGTTTTCTGGGCTGTGGGCACTTCGCTGACACGAACGCGTACCTCGAATCGCGCGGGGAGGCGCCGATCGACTGGTCGCTGCCGCCAAAGGCCGCTTTGGTCTCCGCCCTTTAAAGTCAGCTTCAAGCCCCAATAACTGTAACAACGGCGGACACATAGCCGCCGTAGACGCCCTTGGCGCCGCGTTTTCGCGGCCGGGGAGCCGTCTGCCTCCTGAACACCCCGGCACCGACTCTGGACACGCCGGGGGTATTTCTGTACCATAGCGTACAGTTAACCGATGAACTTCGGGCTGACTTAGCACTCTCACATCGGGACTGCTAATCTGCATACAGACTTTCAGGAGGTTCCACACATGTCCCAAGCACTCGTTACCCGTAACTACGGGCTCCCGAGCGTCGTTGGCAGTCTGGATTCCTACATCTCGGCGGTTCATCGCATCCCGGTGCTCAGCCTTGACGAGGAGCAGTCGCTGGCGCGCCGCTTCCGTGACGACGCCGATCTTGACGCCGCCAAGCAGCTCGTTATGTCCCACCTGCGTTTCGTGGTCCATGTGGCCCGCGGCTATAACGGCTACGGCCTGCAGCTGTCGGACCTCATCCAGGAAGGCAACATCGGCCTGATGAAGGCGGTCAAGCGTTTCGACCCGGACCAGGGCGTTCGCCTGGTGAGCTTCGCGGTGCACTGGATCCGTGCCGAGATGCACGAGTTCATCCTGCGCAACTGGCGCATCGTGAAGGTCGCCACGACCAAGGCGCAGCGCAAGCTGTTCTTCAACCTGCGCAAGAGCAAGAAGCGCCTGGGCTGGATGAATGCCGAAGAAGTCCGTGTCGTCGCTCACGACCTGGGTGTCCCGGAAGCCACCGTCCGCGAGATGGAATCGCGTTTGTCGGGTCGTGACGTGGGCTTCGAAGCTCCGGCCGATGCCGATGACGACGACAAGCCGGCACCGGCCGCCTTCCTCGTCGACGAAGGCGCCGACCCGTACGACAACCTCGCCGAGGAAGACGCGAGCAACAACCAGATGGGCGCGCTGTCGTCGGCGCTCGGCAACCTGGATGCCCGCTCGCGCGACATCATCCAGCGTCGCTGGCTGGCGGAAGACAACAAGGCCACGCTGCAGGATCTTGCGGACGAGTACGGCGTTTCCGCCGAGCGTATCCGTCAGATCGAAGCGAACGCGATGAAGAAGATGCGCGTCGCCATCGCGGCCTGAGTGCCCCGTTCGGCGTAAGATCCGGAGCGGCCCCCTCGTGGGGCCGTTTTCCGTTTCCCCTTTGAGTCAGGAGTCCAAGCGGATGCCCAGGGCACTGGTCATCGAAGACGATGAAGTCACCGCTCGCGACATCGTCGCGGAGCTGAGCGCTCACGGCCTGACGGCCGAGTGGGTGGCCAATGGCCGCGACGGGCTGACCCGCGCGCTGGCCGATGGCTACGACATCATCACTCTCGACCGCATGCTTCCCGGCATGGACGGTATCGACATCGTGTCCGCGCTGCGCGAGCGACGTATCGATACGCCTGTGCTGATGATCAGCGCGCTGTCCGATGTCGACGAACGCGTGCGCGGTCTGCGCGCCGGCGGCGACGATTATCTGACCAAGCCGTTTTCACCGGACGAACTGGCCGCGCGAGCGGAAGTGCTGCTGCGTCGTCGCCGGCCCGCCGCCAACGAAACCCGCCTGCGTGTCGCCGACCTCGAACTCGACCTGGTCAGGCACAACGCGCTGCGCGGCGGTCAGCCGCTCACGCTGCTGCCCACCGAGTTTCGCCTGCTCGAATTCCTCATGCGCAATGCCGGTCAGGTCGTCACACGGCAGATGATCTTCGAGCACGTCTGGGGATTCCATTTCGATCCGGGCACCAACGTGATCGACGTCCATATCGGACGCCTGCGCCGCAAGATCGACGGCACGGGGCAGGCGCCTCTGATTCGTACCGTTCGTGGATCGGGGTATCTCCTTGCGCCCGCTGACTGACGCCTGGCGTTCCGCCACCTCACGACTGATCCTCATCTACGGGGCGCTGTTCGCGATCTGGTGCGTCGTGTTGCTTGGCGTGGTGCAGTGGGAGGCGTCACGCTACCTGTCGCGCGTGGTCGACCAGATGCTGGTCGCACGCATCCATTATCTGGAAGGCACCGACGCGCGGAACCTTCCAGATACGGTGGCGACGGCCAGCGCGGTCGACGTCCAGGGCTTCATGCGCGTGGGCCTGTTCGACGCCCATGGCCGGCGCGTCGCCGGCAACATCGCCCGCGTACCGGATGAACTGAGCGAGGACGGCACCGTGACCTCGGTGAAGGCCATGCTGGTGGATGCCTCGCGCGATGCGCCGATGCGGGCACGCGGCATCACGCGGCAGCTCCCCGACGGACGCCGCCTGGTCGTCATCAAGGACAGCACCACGATCGACGGTCTCGGTGCGATCATCCGGCGCGGCCTGCTCTGGGGCCTGTCGCTCACGTTGATCCCGGGCGTACTGGGCGGCGTGCTCATCGCACGAGGGCCAGCCCGCCGCATCCGTGCGATTCAGCAAGCCATGGAGCCCATCCGCGAAGGCGACCTAAGCGTGCGTCTGCCCGTGAGCCGCGGCGGCGACGAGGTCGACCTGCTCGCCGCGACGGTCAACACCACGCTGGGCGAAATCGAGCGCCTCCTGGGCGAGGTCAAGGGCGTCAGCGACAACATCGCCCACGACCTTCGCACACCGCTGACGCGCATGCGCACGCGGCTTTACCGTCTGCAGCAACAGTTCGCCGAGACGCCCGAAGGCGATCAGCTGGAAGCGTGCGTCGCCGAGATCGATACGGTGCTGGGACGCTTCCGCGCGCTGCTGCGCGTGTCCGAACTGGAAGATCGCCAGCGCAGCGCCTGCTTCGAGGAACTGGACATCGGCGCGGTCCTGCGCAACGTCCATGACTTCTATGCGCCGCTCGCCGAGGACCGCGGGCAGGCCTTCGAGATCCGGCTGGACAAACTGCCGCCGCTGCGAGGCGATCCGCAACTGATGTTCGAGGCGTTCGCCAACCTCGTCGGCAACGCGATCAAGTTCACCCCGGACGGCGGGGCGGTTCGCCTCGTCGCGACCACCGACGCCGCCGGCGACGCGCGGATCGATATCGCCGATACAGGCCCCGGTATTCCCGAGGGCGAGCGCGAGGCGGTGTTCCGTCGTTTCTACCGCGGGGACGAAACCCGTACCAAGCCTGGTTGCGGTCTGGGACTGGCCATCGTCAGCGCGATCGTTCGTCTGCACGGGTACTCGCTGTCGGTCGGTGGGGACGAAAAAGGCGCTGTGTTTTCAGTCACCTGCCCCCCGGTCGTAAGCTCATAAACAAATCTTAACTACGACGACGATCGTCATGGGCGCAAAATTCGCCGCGACGCAACATTCGCGCACGGAATCCGTCCCTCATGATTGGCATCGTCCGGATCGCACTCTCGCGACCGTATACCTTCGTCGTCCTCGCCCTGCTGATCCTCATCGTGGGTCCGCTGGCCGCGCTGCGCACGCCGACGGATATCTTTCCCGACATCAAGATTCCCGTCATCGCGGTGGTCTGGCAGTACACCGGCCTGCCGCCGGATCAGATGGTCGGCCGCGTGTCGTCGCCCTTCGAGCGGGTGCTCACCACCACGGTCAATGACGTCGAGCACATCGAGGCCAACTCGATCCAGGGCTTCGGCATCGTCAAGATCTTCTTCCAGCCGACGGTGGACATCCGCACGGCGAACGCGCAGGTCACCGCCGTGGCCCAGACGCTGCTGCGCCAGCTGCCCGCGGGTACGACACCACCGCTGATCCTCAACTACAACGCCTCGACGGTGCCGATCATCCAGCTGGCGCTCTCCGGTGACGGCCTGACCGAGCAGAACCTGGCCGATCTGGGCCTCAATATCATCCGACCCCAGCTGACCTCGGTGGCGGGCGCCGCTATTCCGTATCCGTTCGGCGGCAAGACGCGCCAGGTGCAGATCGACATCGATCCGCCGGCTTTGCAGGCCCGCGGACTGTCGGCCCAGGACGTGGCCAACGCCCTCGCGGCGCAGAACCTGATCACGCCGGTGGGTACGCAGAAGATCGGCAAGTACGAATACACCCTGCAGCTCAACAACTCGCCCTCGGTGATCGACGAACTGGGCAACCTGCCGGTGAAGACGGTCAACGGTGCCACCGTGTTCATCCGCGACGTCGCCAACGTGCGCGACGGATCGCCGCCGCAGACCAACATCGTCCACGTCGACGGCAACCGCTCGGTGCTGATGACGGTGCTGAAGAACGGTTCCGCTTCCACGCTGGCGATCATCGCCGGCATCAAGGAGCGCGTGGAGGCAATGAAGGACGGTCTTCCGGCCAATCTCAAGATCGCACCGATCGGCGACCAGTCCCTGTTCGTCAGCGGGGCCATCGAGGGCGTGGCCCGCGAGGGCATCATCGCGGCGGCGCTCACGAGTCTGATGATCCTGCTGTTCCTCGGCAGCTGGCGCTCGACGGTCATCATCGCCACATCGATTCCGCTGGCGATCCTCGGCTCGATCGCCGCACTCTCGGCGATCGGCGAGACCATGAACATCATGACCCTGGGCGGCCTGGCGCTCGCCGTCGGCATCTTGGTGGACGACGCGACGGTGACCATCGAGAACATCAACTGGCATCTCGAGCAGGGCAAGGACGTGGAGACCGCGATCCTCGACGGCGCGGCGCAGATCGTCACCCCGGCCTTCGTCTCGTTGCTGTGCATCTGCATCGTCTTCGTGCCGATGTTCTTCCTCAACGGCGTCGCCCGCTTCCTCTTCGTGCCGATGGCCGAGGCGGTGATGTTCGCGATGATCGCCTCGTTCATTCTCTCGCGCACGCTGGTGCCGACGATGGCGAAGTATCTGCTTCATCCGCACGATCACGACGATCCCCACGGCGAGGGCAAGGCGCCGTCGCGCAATCCCCTGGTGCGTTTCCAGCGTCGCTTCGAAGCGCGCTTCGAGAAGATCCGCGAGAGCTACCACGGACTGCTGCGGCTGGCCCTCGATCATCGCAAGGCGTTCGTGATCGGGTTCATGGGTTTCGTCGTGCTGTCCTTCGCGCTGGTGCCGATGCTGGGTCGCAACTTCTTTCCTTCGGTGGACTCGGGGCAGATCCTCATGCACGTCCGCGCGCCGATCGGCACGCGCGTGGAGGAGAGCGCGCGTCTGTTCGCCGAAGTGACCGACGCCGTACGCCGCATCGTGCCCAGGGAAGAGCTCGGCACCGTCGTCGACAACATCGGCCTGTCCTCCTCGGGCATCAACAACACGTACAACAACACGGGTACGGTCGGTTCGCAGGATGGCGACATCCAGATCGCGCTCAACGAGGGGCACGCGCCCACCGCCGACTACGTGCGCGAGATGCGCGAGAAGCTGCCGCGTGAGTTTCCCGGCGTGACGTTTTCCTTCCCGCCGGCGGACATCATCAGTCAGATCCTGAACTTCGGCTCGCCCGCACCCATCGACCTGCAGGTGCGTGGTCCGAACCTCGACGCCAATTTCGGTTACGCCAGCCGACTGCTGCGCGATATCCGCAAGATTCCGGGCGTGGCGGATGCGCGCATCCAGCAATCGAACGCCAGCCCGACGCTGAAGGTCGACGTCGACCGCAGTCGTGCGCAGCAGGTCGGTATCACCGAGCGTGACGTCACCAGCAGCCTGGGCGTCAACCTGGCCGGCTCCAGTCAGATCGCACCGACGTTCTGGCTCAATCCGCAGAACGGCGTGTCCTATCCGATCGTGATGCAGACGCCTCAGTACAGCATCGACTCGCTGCCGGACCTCGAGAACGTTCCGATCAGCCCGAGCACGGGCAATGGTGGCTCGCAGGTCCTCGGCGGCCTGGCCACGGTCTCGCGCACGACGTCGAGTTCGGTGGTCAGCCAGTACAACATTCAGTCGATGGTGGAGATCTTCGCGACGACGCAGGATCGCGATCTCGGTGCGGTCGCCGCGGACATCCAGAAAGTGATCGACGCGAACAAGAAGTTCCTGCCGAAAGCGTCCAGCACCGCCTTGCTCGGTCAGGTGCAGACGATGAACAGCGCCTTCTCCGGCCTGATCTTCGGTCTGCTCGGCGCGATCGTGCTGATCTACCTGCTGATCGTGGTGAACTTCCAGTCGTGGAGCGATCCTTTCGTGATCGTCACGGCGCTCCCGGCCGCCATCGCGGGCATCATCTGGATGCTGTTCGCCACGCATACGACCTTGTCGGTGCCCGCGCTTACCGGCGCGATCATGTGCATGGGTGTGGCCACGGCCAACTCCATCCTGGTCGTGAGCTTCTGTCGCGAGCGGCTCGCCGAACTCGGCGACGCGACCGCCGCGGCGCTGGAAGGCGGCTTCGTCCGCTTCCGTCCCGTCCTCATGACCGCGCTGGCGATGATCATCGGCATGGCGCCGATGGCACTCGGCATGGGCGAAGGCGGTGAGCAGAACGCGCCGCTCGGCCGCGCCGTCATCGGTGGCCTGATCTTCGCCACCACCGCCACGCTGTTCTTCGTGCCCGTCGTCTTCAGCATGATCCACGCGCGTCGTGGTCACCCGTCCCCCACCCCGGCGAATTCCGGAGAGCCCGTCCATGTCGCCTGATACCTTGCACACCCCTCCGCCGCGCCGTCTCCGTCTCGCTGGCATCATCGCTGCGATCGTGGTTCTCGCCATCGTCGTCGCCGGCGTCGCCACTCGCGCCAACGACTCGCATAAGTTGCGCGAGTGGACCGACGATCAGGCCGTGCCCACGGTGAACGTGGTCAGCCCGGAAGGCGGGCAGGGCGGTGGAGACCTGAACCTCCCCGGTCGCCTGCAGGCCTATGCCCGCGCGCCCATCTACGCACGTACCAGCGGCTACCTGAAATACTGGAAGGCCGACATCGGCCAGAAGGTGAAAGCGGGCGATGTGCTCGCCGAGATCGAGACCCCCGATCTCGACCAGCAGCTGCTCCAGGCCAAAGCCGATCTCGCCAGTGCGCGTGCCAACGAGGCGCTGGCGCAGACCACGGCGAAGCGCTGGCAGTCCATGCGCGACTCGGATTCGGTCTCCAAACAGGAAGTCGACGAGAAGACCGGTGACTACGATGCCAAGCACGCGCTGGCGACCGCGGCGCAGGCGAACCTCGAACGCATTCAGGCACTCAAGGGCTTCGCGAAGCTGACCGCGCCCTTCGACGGTACGGTGACCGCGCGCGAGACCGACGTCGGCGCGTTGATCAACGCCGGTGGCGGTGGCCAGGAACTGTTCGTCGTGTCGGACACGCGCAAGCTGCGCATGTACGTAAACGTGCCGCAGAACTACGCGCCGTCGATCAGGCAGGGCGCCACGGTAAAGCTCACCGTGCCGGAATACCCCGGTCAGACCTTCACCGGTACGGTCGAATCGTCGTCGTCGTCGATCAGCGCGGCGACCGGCACCACGCTGGTGCAGGTATCCGTCGACAACCAGGACGGCAAGTTGCTGCCGGGTGCGTACGCGAGCGTCACGTTCGACCTTCCCGGCAACGTGGCACTCTTCAACGTGCCGGCAAGCGCGCTCGTCTTCGACGAGAAGGGCCTGCGCGTGGCGGTGCTCGATGCGCAGAACAAGGTGAAGTTCAAGGACGTCACCATCTCGCGCGACATGGGCAAGACCGTGCAGCTCGGCTCGGGCATCGCGAAGGGTGACCGGCTGATCGAGAGTCCGCCCGACGGCCTCGCCGATGGCGACACGGTCCGCGTCAACGCGCCGAAGAAAGCGGAAGCCGACCATGCCAAGGCGTGATTCCACACGGCAGCGGACCGGCCTGGCCATGCGGGCCGTGATGGGAGCCAATCCTTTCGGTGAAGGCTCCCCGACACGATCGATCCTCGCCGGCCTCGTGGTCTCACTGGGCCTGTCAGCCTGCTCCCTCGCACCCGCGTACAAGACCCCCGACGTCCCCGTCGCCCCGCAATACGCCAACGCGGAATCGCCGTGGACCGAAGCCAGGCCCGCCGATCACCTCGATCGCGACGGCTGGTGGAAGCTCTACGGCGACAGCCGCCTGAATGACCTGCAGACAAAGCTCGTCGCGAATAACGCGTCACTCGCGGCCGCACTCGCCCACTACGAACAGTCCGAGGCGTTCACGCGCCAGGTCCGTGCGGGGCTGTTCCCGCAGATCGGCCTGAACGGTAACGGCACGCGTAACCGCGAGTCGGACACGCGTCCGCTTCGCGGCGCCACGTCGCCGACTTACTACAACTCGTACACCATCGGCGCGCAGCTCGACTACGAGATCGACCTGTGGGGTCGCGTGCGTGACACCGTCACCGCGGGCACGGCGGAGCAGGCGGCATCCGCGGCGGATCTCGCCTCCGCACGCCTCAGTCTTCAGGCGCAGCTGGCTGACAGCTACCTCCAGCTCAATGGCTTCGATCGTCAGATCAAGGTGCTGAACGAAAGCATCGACGCCTTCGCGAAGGCGCTCAACCTGACGCAATCGCGCCATGAAGGGGGTATCGCTTCCGGTCTCGACGTCGCGCGTGCGCAGACGCAGTTGTCCAGCGCTAAATCGCAGCTGACCCAGGCGCAGGCACAGCGTTCGCTGGTGTTGCACGCCATCGCCGTCCTCGTCGGTGACTCGGCGTCGAGCTTCCAGCTCGCCACCGACGATGAGCAGGTCAAGGTACCGACGATTCCGGTCGAGGTGCCGTCGGTGATCCTGCAGCGTCGTCCCGACATCGCCGCGGCGGAACGTCGTACCGCCGCCGCCAATGCGCGTATCGGTGTGGCCAGGTCGGCGTTCTACCCGCAGCTGACGCTGGACGCACAGGGCGGTTGGCAAAGCTCGGCGTGGGGCAGCATCGCCACCGCACCGAACCGTTTCTGGGCGATCGGCCCCACGCTCGCGCTCAACCTGTTCGACGGCGGTCGCCGCAAGGCGGTCGTGGCGCAGGCACAGGCAGCGACCGATGAAGCTGGCGCGCGCTATCGCGATGTCGTACTGAATGCGTTCGCGCAGGTGGAAGACAACCTGACGCTGTTGCGCGATCTCGGCTCGGCGCTGAACGACCAGCGCGCCGCCGCCGATGCGGCGCAGCGTTCGGTCGACCTGTCGCTGAACCGGTACCGTGAAGGCGCGGTGGGCTACCTCGACGTGGTGCAGGCGCAGACGACCGCGCTGGACGCACGGCGTAGCGTGATCGATCTGGAGACGCGTCAGCTCCGGGCCAGTGTGCAGCTGATCCGTGCGCTGGGTGGTGGCTGGTCGACGACCTGACGCGGTCACGCGGCCCCGTAGGAGCGCGCCTCGCGCGCGAAAAGCCTACGCAGCGGTGAAGCCGTACCTCTTCACCGCTGCGTAGGCTTTTCGCGCGCATGGCGCGCTCCTACACTAGGCTGATGCTCGATACCTTGCAGCGCCAGAAAGCCACCCAGCTCGCCGAAGGCCCTCCCTCGGCGTCGGTACGCATCGATCGCCTCGATCGCGCGATCGGCTTGCTCGTCGACCACGCCAGCGACATCACCGACGCGCTCCGGGAGGACTTCGGTCATCGCAGTGTCGACGCATCGATGTTCACCGACGTCGCCGCGTCCATCGAGCCGCTGAAGCACGCGAAGCGCCATCTGCGTCGGTGGATGCGGCGCGAACGACGTCCTGTCTCGCCCGCGCCGCTGGCGCTGATCGGCGCGCGTGCCTGGATCGACTATCAGCCCAAGGGCGTCGTCGGCGTCATCTCGCCGTGGAATTTTCCGTTCAATCTCACCTTTGCGCCTCTCGCAGGCATCCTCGCAGCGGGTAACCGCGCGATGATCAAACCTTCCGAATTCACACCGCGTTCGTCGGCACTGATGCAGCGAATGATCGGCAAGGCCTTCAATGAGACGGAGGTCGCGGTGTTCACGGGCGGCTCCGACGTCGGCGAAGCGTTTTCGCGTCTGCCCTTCGATCACCTGCTGTTTACCGGCGCGACATCGGTGGCGAAGCACATCATGCGCGCCGCGGCGGAAAACCTGGTACCGGTGACGCTGGAGCTTGGCGGAAAATCTCCCGCTATCGTAGGACGCGACGCCGATCTCGAACTCGCCGCGAGGCGACTTCTGTTCGGCAAGACACTCAATGCCGGTCAGGTCTGCGTCTCGCCCGATTACGCGCTGGTGCCGCGCAAGCACGTCGATGCTTTCGTCGATGCGCTGTCACGCTCGGTCGCATCGATGTTTCCGACGCTGCGAGACAATCCGGACTACACGTCCATCGTCAACGAGCGTCACCATGGCCGCCTGCTCGGGTACCTCGACGACGCGCGTGCGAAAGGCGCGACGCTACGGGTGCTCGGCAGGGGCGACGAACGTTTCGACGATCGCCGCATCGCGCCAACGGTGGTTCTGGGCGCCGACGATTCGATGGACATCATGCGTGACGAGATCTTCGGGCCGCTGCTCCCGATCCTCCCCTATGACGACATCGATGGTGCGGTCGACTACATCAATGCGCATGCGCGACCGCTGGCCCTGTACTACTTCGGCAACGACACCGGGGAGCAGGAGCGTGTGCTGGCGAAGACGGTCGCGGGAGGCGTCACGATCAATGACACCGTCATGCACCTGGCGATGGACGATCTGCCCTTCGGCGGCATCGGTCCTTCGGGCATGGGTGCCTACCACGGGCACGACGGGTTTCTCACCTTCAGCCACGCGCGGTCGGTGTACCGACAGGCCCGCTTCGACGTGACGGCCATGCTCAGGCCGCCGTATGGCACGACGATAAAGCGGCTGCTCTCTCTCAAGATCCGCCGGTAGATACCGGGCGACGGGCAAAAAGAAGGGGCCTCGCGGCCCCTTCGTCTTACACCCGGTCGCGCGTGGCTTTACAGCTTCGCGCCCAGCAGTGCCTCGAGCTTGCGCTGGTCGACCGCGAACTTGCGGATACCTTCCGCGAGCTTGTCGGTGGCCATCGCGTTTTCGTTGTGGCCCCAGCGGAATTTGGCCTCGTCGAGCCTGGCCGGCTTGTCTTCCCGGCGGCCGCTGTCCTTCAGCGCGACCGGCAGGTCGTCGTTGTTCTCTTCCAGTTCCTTCAGCAGGTTGGGCGAGATGGTCAGGCGGTCGCAACCGGCGAGGGCCTGGATCTGGCCGATATTACGGAAGCTGGCGCCCATGACGACGGTCTCGTAGCCATGCAGCTTGTACCAGTCGTAGATGCGACGGACCGACTGCACGCCCGGGTCTTCGGCCGGCTCGTAGGTCTTCTTGTCGGTATTGGCGACGTACCAGTCGAAGATGCGGCCGACGAACGGCGAGATGAGGAACGCGCCGGCTTCGGCGCAGGCCACGGCCTGTTCGAAGCTGAAGAGAAGCGTCAGGTTGCAGTTGATGCCGTCCTTCTGGAGCTTCTCCGCCGCGCGGATGCCTTCCCACGTCGAGGCGAGCTTGATCAGGATGCGTTCTTTGTCGATGCCGATGTCTTCGTAGAAGCCGATCAGGCGCTTGGCCTTCTCGATCGAGGCGTTCGTGTCGAAGGAGAGGCGGGCATCGACTTCCGTGGAAACGCGGCCCGGGACGATCTTGAGGATCTCGCGGCCCACGAGCACGGCCAGGCGATCGCTGGCATCGGTCAGCTGCTGGTCGCGGCTGTTGCTCTGGCTCTTGGCCCACTGCACGGCTTCGTCGATGTAACCCGAGTAGGTCGGGATACCGGCGGCGGCCAGCAGCAGCGACGGATTGGTGGTCGCGTCTTCCGGCTTGTACTTGGCGATGGCGGTGATGTCGCCGGTGTCGGCCACGACGGTGGTGATTTTGCGCAGTTGCTCGAGCTGAGTGGTCACGTTGAGAGTTCCGTTACCTGATGAGACCCCTATTGTCGCGCCGTTCGATGTGAAGTGACAGGCATCCGAAGGTATCGATTCAGTAATCTCAGTACAGATCGATCGGATCGACGTCCAGCGACCAGCGCACCTTGCGTGCCGCGGGCAGCGCGGTGAGCGCCTGCTGCCACGGCCGCAGAAACGCGTGAAGGCGCGCGCGTGTGCCTGCCTCGACCAGCAGCTGGCCGCGATGACGACCGGCTCTGAGCGGCATGGGGGCCGGCATGGGCCCCGCCACACGCAGGTCGCCCGGATCGCCCAGCACGGCGTTGGCCTGGCCGAGGAACTCGTCGACCTCCGCGCGGCCGTGCGCGTCGGCGCGCAGCAGCACCTGATGGGCGAACGGTGGCAGCTCGAGCAGCCGGCGCTCCTCCAGCAACTCCGTCGCCACCGCGCCGTAGCCGCCGCGAAGAAGCGCATGGAGCATCGGATGATCGGGATGGTGGGTCTGCAGCAGGACGCTGCCCGGCTTGCTTGCCCGGCCGGCCCGGCCGGCGACCTGGACCACCAGCTGTGCCAGCCGCTCGCTCGCACGGAAGTCCACGCTGTGCAGGCCCTCATCCACACCCACGATGGCGACGAGCGTCAGGTTGGGCAGGTCGTGGCCCTTGGCCAGCATCTGCGTGCCGACGAGGATCGCGGGCTTGTCTTCGCGCAGGCCGTCGAGGATGTCGCCGAAGGCGTCCTTGCGCCGTGTGGTCTCGCGATCGATGCGAACCACGGGCACCTCGGGAAACCGTTCGGTGAGGGCTTCTTCCAGTCGCTCGGTGCCCTGGCCCTGCGGGCTGATGTTGGCCGATCCGCAGGACGGACACACCGCCGGCACCGGCACGGTGTTGTCGCAGTGGTGGCAGATCAGGCGCCGACGGCCCGCGTGCAGCGTCATCGGTCGGTCGCAGCGCGGACAGTCCGCGTGCCAGCCACAGTCGTAGCAGAGCAGCACCGGCGCGTAGCCGCGGCGATTGCGGAACACGAGCGCCTGCTCGCCACGACCGACACAGGCGGCGACGGCGTTGATCAACGTGGGCGACATGCCGTGGTCGAGCCGCTGGGCGCGCATGTCGACGATCTGCACCCGGGTCGATTGCGTGGCGCCGGGGCGGCCGCGCAGCACCAGGCGCCTGTAGCGACCCGTCGCGACGTTGCCGAGCGTTTCCAGGGAGGGCGTCGCCGAACCGAGCACCACTGGCACCCCGTGGGCACGGGCGCGCACCAGGGCCAGGTCGCGGGCGTGGTAACGGAAACCTTCCTGCTGCTTATAGGAGGCGTCGTGCTCTTCGTCGACGATGATCAGTCCGGCCGACGGCAACGGTGTGAACACCGCCGAGCGGGTGCCCAGCACCACACGTGCGCTGCCGTTGCGGGCGCGCAGCCAGGCGCGCGCGCGCTCACCCTCGGCCAGGTTCGAATGCAGTACTTCGATAGCGACGCCCAGTCGCTCGCGCAGTCGGCGCACCGTCTGCGGCGCCAGGCCGATTTCGGGAACGAGCAGCAGGGTCTGCCTGCCCTCCGCCAGCGCGCGTTCGATCAGCGCGAGGTACACCTCGGTCTTGCCGCTGCCGGTCACGCCGTCGAGGAGGTAAGGCTGGAAGCCGCCAAAGCCCTCGCCAATGGCGGCGACGGCGGCGGTTTGTTCCTCGCTGAGGGCCGGGCCGGGGGCGGGGCTGTTCGGAGCGACGGCTTCCTCGATCTCCTGCCGTTCGACCAGATTGGCCTCGGCGAGCCGACGCGCGGCGGCCCGCCAGTCGGGCAGCGCCAGTCCCAGCTCGTCGGCGGCACGCGGGCCCCCGGCGAGGGCGTCCAGCAAAGCGGCGGAGCCACCCTTGCGCCGCTTCGCCTCGCGCGCCGCCTGCCCGTCCGGGGTCAGCGACCAGACTTCACGCCCGGTCGCGGGAAGGGCGCGCGGCTCGCGCAGGGCGAGGGGCAGGGCATTGGAAAAGGCCTCTCCCGGCGCGGCGGCCCAGTAATCCGCCGCCCAGGCCAGGGTGGCCATGAGCTCGGCATCGAGCAGAGGCGCATCGTCCAGTACCTCGCTGACCCGCTTGAGCCGTTTCACACCCACGGCGGCTTCGGCGGCCGGGTCCACCACGATGCCCACCATCTCGCCCTTACCGAAAGGCAGCCGCACGCGCGATCCCGCCCGCGCTTCGCCCACCGCCGGCGGCAGGTAGTCGAACAGGGTGAGCAAAGGGACGGGTAAGGCGACGCGGAGAACGAGTGTCATGCCGGCCCTAGTTTACCGGGGTGTACCGATTTTGCTGGTCAATGATTGACCACGGCGCCATGGGTTTGGGACCTATTGAGACCTCCGGGAAGAGGAATCGCGAGTAAGTGCCCGCCGTCGGGAGGGTTTCGAGGTTATCCACAGGCTCTGTGGATAACTCTGTGGATGAGCTTCGGATGGAGGGGGTCCAAGGCGCATGGTTGGGCCCTCCGGGTTAGCTTGCGTACATTTTAACCAAGCTGAAATGTACTTATGAATCAATTAGTTGCAAATTGCTTGTCACGATCGTTCAGCGGGCGTCCGCAAAACCTTGACAAATGCGAAGGCGCCACTCCGCCTGTGCACAACCCTTCTCTACTTAGGAAATAGTCCTAATGCGTCATGCCGATAACGAAGGCGACGGTGATGACGAAGAGCAGTAGCCAGAAATAGACGCTGCCTATCAGCCAGTACTTTACGATCGTCATGGGCCATCCCTGTCGATAGACGCGCTTTTGCATGATCAGCAGGTACAGCGGCATCCACACCCAGATGGCGAACTGGACCAGCCCGATCGCGCTGCCGCCGATCGCCAGATGCGACCGGACCGGCTCCTTCGCGAGCCCCAGCAGCGTCAGCGCAATGAGGGAGAGGAACAGGAAAGCGTGGCTGTGCAGGGCCACGATCACGTGTTCCATGTATAGCCGGCGGCGAAACGCGTAGAACACCTTCAGGATCAGGGCGAACAGCGGGACCATGACGAACATGGCCTGAGGCAGGACCGAAAAGAATCCCTCGAGGATGCGATGCATGGCCTCCTGACGCTGCGCACCGCCGTTGAGAACAGGGATCAGGTTGGCTTTGAAGTGGCTGAAGGCGGCGTCGAGGCGCCGGTTGACGGCACCGGGCAGCCAGGCGACGTCGATCTTCGCGTGGTTGCCGAACCAGCTGTCGACCCGCTCCTCGCCACTCCGTCGCACATCGGACGCCGGCTCGTCGGCCTGCCGTTCGATCGGAGGTGCTTTCAGTTCGGTCAGGCGCGTGTTGGCGGCGTTGCGAACGACGCCGTAGAGGGCGCTCATGCCCGCCCTGGCCGCGGCCGGGGTCTCCGGGTCATCCAGCGACTCATGGAGTTCGCGGACCTGATCCTTGTAGATCGCGTGCACCTCGTCCGGCGTTTTCGCCGCGGCGAAGGCGTCCATCGAATCCGCCGCGACGGGCTTGCCGTCGTTACTGCCGAACTTCGTGTCGCCGATGGCCAGGTGGAGCAGGAAAAAAGCCAGCAGGCAGAACACGAACATCAGCCGGAACGGCGCGATATAGCGCACCCGCCGCCCGGAGAAATACTCAAGGGTCAGGAAGCCGGGCTTCGTAAACAGCGGTGGCAGCGTATGGACGATGCGCTCGTCGAGGTGGAAGAAGATGTCCCCGGCATCCTCCAGCATGTGCGAGACCGGCTGGAGCACGCTTTTGATCGACTGGCCACAGTCGTGACAGAACGCGCCCCGCAGCGGCGCGGAGCAGTTCGCGCACAGCAGCGCGGGCGACGGCTCGAGCTCTTTCATTCCGTGAGTTCCCCATTGTCCCCTGACGGGGTCGGATCATCGCACGCGGCCCGGTACAATGGGCGGCCCACACGCCATTGCCCTCCCATGTCCTTCGACCGCGCCCGCGCCCGCCGCGAGATCGGCGCCACCGTCCGGTTGGCGCTGCCGATGATCGCCGCGCAGCTTTCCGCCATCGGCACCAATGTGGTCGATGCCGTGCTCGCCGGGCACCAGGGCGCGCATACGCAGGCCTCGGTGGTCACGGGTGCCAACATCTGGGTCCTGGCCATCGTCACCGGCATCGGCACCATGATGGCCGTGCCGCCCACCGTGGCCCAGCTGGACGGCGCCGGTCGCCGGGGTGAGGTCGGCGCGGTGTTCCACCAGGCGTTGTATATCGCGTGGGGTCTTGGATTGCTGCTGGGCATCGCGGTCTGGAACGCCTCGCCTTTGATGGACCTGTTCGGCGTGGTCGAATCCATGCGGGCCGACGTGCGGGCTTTCCTGCACGCCATCTGCTGGGCCGCCCCGGCCCTCACCACGTACTTCGCGTTGCGCGGACTCTCCGAGGGCCTGTCGATGCCCCGACCCTCGATGTACTTCAGCTTCGGCGGACTGCTCGTGCTGGCGCCGCTGGGCTACGTACTGATGTACGGCAAGCTGGGTTTTCCGCCGATGGGTGCGCGTGGCAGCGGTATCGCCACGGCGATCGTGCTCTGGCTGGAGATGCTCGGTTTCGGCATCTACGTCTGGCGTCACCGCAATTACCGCGACCTCAACCTGCGTCAGCGGATGGCGCCGCCCAGCGCGAAACAGATCGGCCAGCTGCTGCACATCGGCGTGCCGATGGCCGTGACCTTGCTGATGGAGGCGGGCCTGTTCGTCGCGGTGGCCCTGCTGATCGGACGGCTTGGCGAGACGGTTACCGCCGGCCACCATGTCGCGCTCAACGTGGCCTCGGTGGCCTTCATGATTCCACTCGGCCTGTCCATGGCGATCACGGTGCGGGTCGGCAACGCGGCCGGCCGCCGTGACGCCGCGGGCGTGCGCTATGCCGGCATGTCCGGCATCACGCTGGTGCTCGTCACGCAGTTCATCTCCTCCGGCATCATGCTGTCGCTGCCCGGCCCGATCGCCCGCCTGTACACGAGCGACGCCGCGGTCATCGCCATGGCGTCCCAGCTGTTGATCCTCGCCGGGTTCTTCCAGTTCTCCGACGGTATCCAGGTGGCCTCCAACGGCGCCTTGCGTGGACTGAAGGACACCCGGGTGCCGATGGGCATCACGCTGTTCGCCTACTGGGGCGTCGGCATGCCGATCGGCTGGTGGCTCGCCTTTCCGCAGGGGCTGGGCGCGCGCGGCATGTGGATGGGGCTGATCGCGGGCCTGAGCATGGCAGCGATCCTGCTCTTCGCGCGGTTCTGGCGCAGCAGCGCGAGCGGCCGCTGGCGCGACGATCCCGACAACGCCACGCCTGTGCCAATCCACACGTGATGCAGGCCCTGCGACGCGCTACGCTGCACTCAATCATCAAGGAAATCGCTTAGATGTCGGATCGCTACGACGCCGTGCCGCCGCCCCTGCCGGATCGCTCCCGTCCCGCGCCGTCGCCGCGTCGCGGTGGTGGCTTCGGTCGTTTCATGCGCGGGCTCGGCCGCGGCATCAATGTCACCCGCCTGATCATCATCAACGTGCTCTTTTTCGGTCTGCTGGCGGTGTTCCTGCTGGCGCTCTTCCTTGGCGGCCGGAACGCCAGGGTGGACGACAAGACGGTGCTGGTGATCGCGCCCGAGGGCGCGCTGGTCGAGCAGTACAGCGCCGATCCGCTGTCACGCGCGCTCAGCCGCATGTCCGGCGACGGCGTGAAGCAGGTGCAGGTGCGCGACATGGTCCGCGCCATCGACGCGGCCGCCACGGACGATCACGTCAGCCGTATCGTCCTGCGTCCGGATCGCATCCAGGCCGGCGGTTTCGCCGCGCTGCGCGAAGTCGGCGCCGCGCTCGACCGTTTCCGTGCGTCGGGCAAGCCGGTGCTGGTCTGGGCCGCCAATCTCGATCAGGGCCAGTACTACCTGGCGTCGCACGCCGACAAGGTCTACATCGACCCGCAGGGCGGTGTGATGGCTACGGGCCTGGCCAACTACCGGTTGTTCTACAAGGACCTGCTCGACCGTCTCGGCGTGCAGGTGCACCTGTTCCGCGTCGGCCAGTTCAAGAGCGCGGCGGAGCCGTTCATCCTCGATCACGCGTCGCCCGAATCGAAAGAAGCGGATGCGTTCTGGCTGGGCGGCCTCTGGTCCACCTGGATCGACGAAGTCGCCGCGCGTCGCCACCTCGACCCCGCCACGCTGCGCGGTGACGTGGACGGGCTGGCTGAGCGCGTCCGCGACGCCAGGGGCAGCCTTGCCGATCTCGCCGTCGAGGAAAAACTCGTCGACGGCATCGCTACGGAGCAGCAGTTCGTCGACATGCTGCGCAAGCAGGGCGTACCCGCCGGCAAGAAAGAGCAGGGCTTCCGCCAGGTCGACCTGGGTGGCTATCTCGCCGATCGCGGCCTGTCCAATATCGACGTGCTGCAGACCGGCGATGGCGTGACCGTGGTCGTCGCCGAGGGCGAGATCAGTGGCGGCAAGCAGGCGCAGGGCACCATCGGCGGCGATTCCACCGCGGCGCTCATTCGCAGCGTGCGCAACGACCGTCGCACCAAGGCGCTGGTCCTGCGCGTGAATTCGCCGGGCGGTGAGGTGTATGCGGCGGAGCAGATCCGCCGCGAAGTCGAACTCACGCGCGACGCCGGTATTCCGGTGGTCGTCTCGATGGGCGACGTCGCCGCGAGTGGCGGCTACTGGATCTCGATGAACGCGAACCGGATCTATGCCGAGCCCAACACCATCACCGGTTCGATCGGCATCTTCGGCATGTTCTTCACCGTGCCCGACACGCTGGCGAAGATCGGCGTGAAGAGCGATGGCGTCGCCACGGGCCCGCTGGCGGGCGCGTTCGACGTGACGCGTCCGCTCGATCCCAAGGTCGGCATGCTGATCCAGAGCATCATCGACAAGGGTTACCGCGACTTCGTCGGCAACGTGGCGAAGGCGCGCGGCAAGGATTTCGCCGCGATCGACGCGATTGCGCAGGGACGTGTCTGGACGGGCCAGCAGGCACTGGATCGCGGTCTCGTCGACAAGCTCGGCAGCCTGGAGGACGCCATCAACGATGCCGCGCAGGAAGCTCATCTGGGCAAGGA
This sequence comes from Luteibacter sp. 22Crub2.1, assembly GCF_900167995.1. NCBI lineage: Bacteria > Pseudomonadati > Pseudomonadota > Gammaproteobacteria > Lysobacterales > Rhodanobacteraceae > Luteibacter > Luteibacter sp. 22Crub2.1. The sequence continues at coordinate 533 of NZ_FUYT01000013.1, read as the reverse complement.
CTTCAACGTGCGTTACGCCGAGAAGCCCATGGGCGCGGTCGAGCGTTTCCTCACCAATGTCGGCGACAGCGCCGAAACGCGTGTCGCCCTTTCGTGGGGCATGCGCCTGCCGTCCTGGGTGGCCATGCTGCCGAAGCTGGCGCCGGAGTTCGCGTTGTTCCGCACGGCGGAGGCGGGCAAGCCTAACGTTTACGCTTACTGCTTCTGTTCGCCACGGTGATGGCACGGCGATAAGGGCATCGCGCGCAAGGCTGTAGTGGCCGGGTATTTGAGGACCACGCATAGGAGCGTTAAGCCGCCATCCTCTCAAACTCGGCTGGCGGGCGGTAGTCGAGCGCGGAGTGCAGGCGCTCGTGGTTGTAATAGCGAACCAGATAGTCGATCGCGTCTTGTGATGCCAAAGCTCGGGTCGGGAAGGTTTCCTCGCCGAACCACTCCTGTTTAAGGCTTCGGAAGACGCGTTCGACGACGGCGTTGTCCCAGCAGTTCCCCTTTCGGCTCATGCTTTGAACGATGCCGTGCCGGGCCAGATG
>NZ_FUYT01000017.1:86392-103014 GCF_900167995.1 Luteibacter sp. 22Crub2.1 | reverse complement strand
GATGCGCTGGACAGCTGGATTCCGGAGCCGGAGCGCGTGATCGACAAGCCGTTCCTGCTGCCGGTCGAAGACGTGTTCTCGATCTCGGGTCGCGGCACGGTGCTGACCGGTCGCGTCGAGCGCGGCATCGTCAAGGTGGGTGACCCGGCCGAAGTGGTCGGTCTGAAGGACACCCAGCAGACGACGGTCACGGGCGTGGAAATGTTCCGCAAGCTGCTGGACCAGGGTCAGGCCGGTGACAACGTCGGCGTGCTGGTTCGCGGCCTGAAGCGTGAAGACGTCGAGCGCGGCCAGGTGCTGGCTGCTCCGAAGTCGGTCACGCCGCACACCGAGTTCGAGGGTGAGGTTTACATCCTGTCGAAGGACGAGGGTGGCCGTCACACGCCGTTCTTCAGCAACTATCGTCCGCAGTTCTACTTCCGTACCACGGACGTGACCGGTTCGATCAAGCTGCCGGAAGGCGTCGAGATGGTGATGCCGGGCGACAACGTGAAGATCTCGGTGACCCTGGGCTTCCCGATCGCCATGGACGAAGGCCTGCGCTTCGCGATCCGCGAAGGCGGTCGCACCGTCGGCGCCGGCGTCGTCGCCAAGATCAACAAGTAAGATAAGTGATGCCGGCCCCTCGGGGTCGGCACCCGGTCGCGGGGCGGGTCGGTCTTTGGCTGCCCGCCCCGCGGTTCAACGGTTTCATTTGTACGCCAGTAGCTCAATTGGCAGAGCAGCGGTCTCCAAAACCGCAGGTTGGGGGTTCGAGTCCCTCCTGGCGTGCCACTTTTCGAGGAACGACGGCGGTTGACGCCGGGCGCAAGCAGGCGGTTTCGCTCGCTACGTCCGTCAGGCACCAGGCCAAGCGCGCATGAACACCAAGGCAGAACAAGCCAAGAGTATGGGCCCGGCCGATTTCGGCAAGCTGGCGCTCGCGCTGGTGGTGCTCGTCGCCGGCATCGTCGGTTTCTACTATTTCAGCGATAACCCGAGCGTGCCGTCCTTCGCACGCGTCGTCGGCGTTATCGCGGCGGTCGTCGCCGCCATGGCGATCGGTGCCTTTACGGTGCCCGGCCGCAAGCTGCGTGGTTTCATCTCCGAATCGCAGTTCGAGTTGCGCAAGGTCGTCTGGCCGTCGCGCGACGAAACGTTGAAGACCACCGGCATCATCATTGTGGTCGTCATCATTCTCTCGCTGCTGATGGGGCTGATCGACTGGTTGCTTAAAACCATCGTGCTCGATTGGCTGCTTAAGCTCGGACATTGAGGTAAGGCATGAGCAAGCGCTGGTACGTGGTTCACGCCTATTCGGGTTTCGAACAGCAGGTTCGCAAGGCCCTGACCGAGCGCGTCGTGCGCGAAGGTATGGAAGAGAAGTTCGGTGAGATCCTGGTTCCGACCGAGGAAGTCATCGAGATGCGCGGCGGCCAGAAGCGTCGCAGCGAGCGCAAGTTCTTCCCGGGTTATGTTCTGGTCCAGATCGAAACCGATACGAGCGGCAAGGTGCCGCGCATCGACGACGAATGCTGGCATCTGGTCAAGGAAACCCCGAAGGTCATGGGTTTCATCGGCGGCACCGCCGACCGTCCGCACCCGATCCGCGATACCGAGGCTGACGCTATTCTCAGCCGCGTGCGCGAGGGTGTCGAAAAGCCCCGTCCGAAGGTTCTCTTCGAGCCGGGCGAGATGGTTCGCGTCACCGAAGGTCCGTTCAACGACTTCAATGGCGTCGTCGAAGAAGTCAACTACGAAAAGAGCCGCCTGCGCGTCGCGGTGCTCATTTTCGGTCGTTCTACCCCGGTCGAGCTCGAGTTCGGCCAGGTGGAGAAGGCCTAAGGGCCTCCTGGCGGGATCGCTCCCGCCCATTCGGCATCGGGTTGCTTAGCCCGGGTCGGACGCCTATAATGCCCGGTCCACGCTGGAGCCTTGCGCTTCGGCGTGTCCGCGTTTCAGGGGTTCGCAGGTGCGGATCCCCTCACCACCACGGAAGGTCAACAGCGAGGAGCCGCAAGGCGTCAGCACTCGCGAGGAAAGTTAAATGGCAAAGAAAGTCATTGGTTACATCAAGTTGCAGGTCAAGGCCGGTCAGGCTAACCCGTCGCCGCCGGTCGGTCCGGCCCTCGGTCAGCGCGGCCTGAACATCATGGAGTTCTGCAAGGCGTTCAATGCCGCCACGCAGAAGCTCGAGCCGGGTCTCCCGATCCCGGTCGTGATCACGGCCTACTCGGACCGTACCTTCACCTTCATCACGAAGACCCCGCCGGCCTCGATCCTTCTCAAGAAGATCACGGGCGTGGCCAAGGGCTCGCAGAAGCCGAACACCGACAAGGTCGGTAAGGTCACCCGCGCCCAGCTCGAGGAAATCGCGAAGCAGAAGGAGCCGGATCTCACGGCTGCTGATCTCGAAGCCGCCGTGCGTACGATCGCCGGCAGCGCGCGTTCCATGGGTCTGGTGGTGGAGGGTTAAGTCATGGCAAAGCTCACTAAGCGTATGAAGGCCGCATCGGCCGCTGTCCAGCCCGGCAAGACCTATGGTCTCGACGAAGCGCTGAAGATCGTCAAGGACAACGCCAAGGCCAAGTTCGGCGAGTCGGTCGACGTCTCGGTCCGTCTCGGCATCGACGCGAAGAAGTCCGACCAGGGCGTTCGCGGTTCCTCGCTGCTGCCGCACGGCACCGGCAAGACCGTTCGCGTGGCCGTGTTCGTGCCGCCGGGTGAGAAGGCTGACGCCGCTCTCGCCGCCGGCGCCGACGCTGTCGGTATGGACGACCTCGCCGAGAAGATGGCCGCTGGCGATCTGAACTACGGCCGCGTCATTGCTACGCCGGACGCGATGCGCGTTGTCGGTAAGCTCGGTCAGGTCCTCGGTCCCCGTGGCCTGATGCCGAACCCGAAGGACGGCTCGGTCACCGCCGACGTCGCCACGGCCGTCAAGAACGCCAAGGCCGGCCAGGTCAAGTTCCGTAACGACAAGGGTGGCATCATCCACGCCACCATCGGCAAGGCGAGCTTCGAAGCCGCCCAGCTGGCCGACAACCTGAATGCCCTGATCGCCGACCTGCTGAAGGCCAAGCCTTCCGCAGCCAAGGGTCAGTACATCCAGAAGGTCGCGCTGTCGAGCACCATGGGCGTGGGCGTGCCGGTCGATACCTCGACCGTGAACACCTCGGCCAAGTAATTAGTTTTACGGCCCCCGCCGGTTCGCCGGTGGGGGAACGTTTTTGAGGGCAGCCGGGGGCGTAAGTCCGCGGTAGCCGTCAAAGACCGTAGGCGCGTTCAGCGCGCGACGGCGACGAGCAGGGAGCTCGTGTTGGCATGGAAACGCCGTCGTCGTTAGCGGGTTCGCTTAATCGGGTACCTCGCGGTGTCCGGCCTGCGTAGATGGTGTAGCCCCTTCCGTATTCGTTTCGAATGGGGAAAGGCCACCACCCGGGACACGTCGTGTCCCCGACGTCAGGACGATGTCGCCCAGGACCGCAAACGGCAGGAGTCGTGAGCGGAGTTCAATTGGAGGAGTGCAATGGCTCTCAATCTGTCCCAGAAGCAAGAAGTAGTCGCAGAGCTGGCAGAAATCGCCGCTAAGGCTCACTCCTTGGTCGCTGTCGAGTACGCAGGCACCACGGTCTCTCAGATGACCGCGATGCGTAAGAAGGCACGCGAGTCGGGCGTTTTCTTGAAAGTTGTCAAGAACACGCTCGCCGCCCGCGCTGTCGCCGGAACCGAGTTCGAGGTCGTCCAGGACGCTCTCGTCGGTCCGCTGCTTTATGCGTTCTCGCTCGAAGAACCCGGCGCTGCCGGGCGCGTGATCAAGGAATTCGCAAAGGCTAACGACAAGCTCATCCCGAAGGTCGTTTCGGTGGAAGGCAAGCTGCTTCCCCCGGCGCACGTCGACGTTCTCGCGTCGCTGCCGACCCGCCAGGAAGCGCTTGCCATGCTGGCCCGCGTCCTGTCCGAACCGGCTGCGATGTTCGCACGCGCCGTCAAGGCTGTGGCCGATCAGCAGGGTGGTGGCGAAGTCGCCGCCGACGCCCCGACCGAAGCCGAACCCGCCTAAGTTCGCCGACTTTTCTCATCGAAACCATTTAAAGGTAAGAAACAATGTCCACCCTGACCACCGAACAGATCGTCGAAGCCATCAAGGCCAAGTCCCTGATGGAAATCATGGAACTGGTTAAGTCGATCGAAGACACCTTTGGCGTCTCGGCTGCCGCTCCGGTTGCCGCCGCTGGCCCGGCCGCTGCCGGCCCGGCCGCTGAAGAGCAGACCGAGTTCGACGTGATCCTCAAGTCCGCCGGCGACAAGAAGGTCGACGTCATCAAGGCTGTCCGCGCCATCACCGGCCTCGGCCTGAAGGAAGCGAAGGACCTGACCGAAGCCGGTGGCGTCGTGAAGGAAGCCGCTTCGAAGGACGACGCTGCCAAGTTCAAGAAGGATCTGGAAGCTGCCGGCGCCACGGTCGAACTCAAGTAATCGGCGCCTTGCGCGCCAGTAGTTCGACATAGCGTCAAGTGAGCCTGGGGGCGTAAGCCCCCGGGCTTTGGCCGTTCAGCGGCCTGTTCGAAGCGTCACGCGTCATGTTCCACGCTGTCCCTGTCGGAAATGGGACATCGGGAGTCGAGGGCAGCGATGCCCTGCGGTACGAATCTCGATCTCCGATTTTCGATCCATCCGATTTTTGATTGACCCATTACTGAGTCGAGGCGGTACCTACCATGACCTACTCGTTTACCGAGAAGAAGCGCATCCGTAAGGACTTCGGCAAGCGCCCGCCCGTGCTGGGCGTGCCCAACCTGCTGACCATCCAGACTGACTCGTACAAGGAATTCCTGCAGGAGCAGCTGAGCTCCAAGCAGCGCGAAGAGAAGGGCCTCCACGCCGCCCTGAAGTCGGTGTTCCCGATTTCCAGCTATTCCGGCAATGCCGCGCTCGAGTACGTCGACTACAGGCTCGGCGAACCCGCGTTTGATGAACGTGAATGCCGCAACCGTGGCATGACGTTCGGTGCGCCGCTGCGCACGACCGTTCGCCTGGTGATCTACGACAAGGACAGCCCGGCTTCCAAGAAGGCCGTGAAGTACGTCAAGGAGCAGGAGGTCTACATGGGCGAGATCCCGCTCATGACCGACACCGGCACCTTCATCATCAACGGCACCGAGCGCGTCATCGTCTCGCAGCTGCATCGTTCGCCGGGCGTGTTCTTCGATCACGACCGCGGCAAGACGCACAGCTCGGGCAAGCTGCTGTTCTCGGCTCGCGTCATTCCTTACCGTGGTTCGTGGCTCGACTTCGAGTTCGACCCGAAGGACGCGCTGTTCACCCGTATCGATCGTCGCCGCAAGCTGCCGGTGACGGTGCTCCTGCGCGCGCTCGGTTACGGCAACGAAGAGATGCTCGACATCTTCTTCGAGCACAACGTGTTCCACCTGGGCAAGAAGGGCGGCGTCACGCTCGATCTCGTCGCCGAGCGCCTGCGCGGTGAGACCCTCTCGTTCGACCTGCTGGTCGACGGCAAGGTGCTGGTCGAGGCCGGCAAGCGCATCACCGCGCGTCACGTCCGTCAGCTGGCCAGCGAGAAGATCACCACGCTCGAAGTGCCGGACGACTATCCGGTCGGCCGTATCGTCGCGATCGACATGATCGACAAGGACACCGGCGAGATCATCGCCGCGGCCAACGACGAGCTCACCCTCGAGCACCTCGAGAAGTTCCGCAAGGGCGGTATCGAAACCGTGCCGACGCTGTACGTCAACGATCTCGATCGTGGCGCGTACATCTCGAACACGCTGCGCATCGACAACACGCGCACGCAGCTCGAGGCCCTGGTCGAAATCTACCGGATGATGCGTCCGGGCGAGCCGCCGACCAAGGACGCCGCGCAGAACCTGTTCTTCAATCTGTTCTTCACCTTCGACCGTTACGACCTTTCGGGCGTCGGCCGCATGAAGTTCAACCGCCGTGTCGGCCGCAAGGACGTCATCGGCCCGGGCGTGCTCTACGATCACAAGTACTTCTCCGAGCGCAAGGAAGAAGAGTCGCAGCGTCTGGTCGCCGAGCAGGGCGAGACCTCCGACATCCTCGACGTCCTGCGCGTCCTGATCGACATTCGCAACGGCACCGGCACGGTCGACGATATCGATCATCTCGGTAACCGTCGCGTGCGTTCGGTCGGCGAAATGGCGGAAAACACCTTCCGCATCGGTCTCGTCCGTGTCGAGCGCGCGGTTCGCGAGCGTCTGTCGCTGGCTGAATCCGAAGGCCTGACCCCGCAGGAACTGATCAACGCCAAGCCGGTCGCGGCGGCGGTGAAGGAGTTCTTCGGTTCGTCGCAGCTCTCGCAGTTCATGGATCAGAACAATCCGCTGTCCGAAGTGACCCACAAGCGCCGCGTGTCGGCGCTCGGACCAGGCGGCCTGACGCGTGAGCGCGCCGGCTTCGAAGTCCGCGACGTTCACCCGACCCATTACGGCCGTGTCTGCACCATCGAAACGCCGGAAGGTCCGAACATCGGCCTGATCAACTCGCTGGCCGTGTATGCCCGCACCAACGCTTACGGCTTCCTCGAGACGCCGTACCGCAAGGTCGAGAACGGCAAGGTCACCGACAAGGTCGATTACCTCTCCGCGATCGAAGAGGGCGACCACGTCATCGCGCAGGCGAACTCGCCGCTGTCGAAGGAAGGCAAGTTCCTCGAAGACTTCGTCTCCTGCCGCTTCCGTGGTGAGTCGGAGCTGCGTCCGTCGGCCGAGATCAACTACATGGACGTTTCGCCCATGCAGACGGTGTCGGTCGCGGCGGCACTCGTGCCGTTCCTCGAGCACGATGACGCGAACCGCGCTCTGATGGGCGCGAACATGCAGCGCCAGGCCGTTCCAACCCTGCGCAGCCAGAAGCCGCTCGTCGGCACGGGTATCGAGCGCGCCGTGGCGCGTGACTCGGGCGTTACCGTGTCCGCCAAGCGCGGCGGTGTCATCGACCAGGTCGATGCCGCCCGTATCGTCGTGCGCGTCAACGAAGCGGAAGTGGACGAGAACGACGCCGGCGTCGATATCTATACGCTGACCAAGTACACCCGCTCCAACCAGAACACCAACCTCAATCAGCGTCCGCTGGTGAACGTCGGTGACATCGTGGCGGTGGGCGACACCCTGGCGGACGGTTCCTCGACCGACCTCGGTGAGCTCGCGCTCGGCCAGAACATGCTCGTCGCGTTCATGCCGTGGAACGGCTACAACTTCGAAGACTCGATCCTCATCTCCGAGCGCGTGGTCCAGGAAGATCGTTACACCTCGATCCACATCGAGGAAATGACCTGCATCGCCCGTGACACCAAGCTGGGTGCCGAGGAAATCACCGCCGACATCCCGAACGTGGGTGAGCAGGCGCTGGCTCGTCTGGACGAATCCGGCATCGTGTACATCGGTGCGGAAGTGAAGGCGGGCGACATCCTCGTCGGCAAGGTCACGCCCAAGGGCGAGAGCCAGCTGACGCCGGAAGAGAAGCTCCTCCGCGCCATCTTCGGCGAGAAGGCGTCGGACGTTAAGGACAGCTCGCTGCGCGTGCCCCCGGGCATGGACGGCAATGTCATCGACGTGCAGGTCTTCACCCGCGACGGTATCGAGAAGGACAAGCGCGCCAAGCAGATCGAAGAGACCGAACTGAAGCGGATCCGCAAGGATCTGGACGATCAGTTCCGCATCCTCGAAGGCGCCATCTACGCACGTATGCGTGCGCAGCTCGTCGGCAAGTCCGCGATGAGCGGTCCGGGCGGTCTCAAGCGTGGCACCGTCATCGACGACGCCTACCTCGATACGCTGAAGAAAGACGACTGGTTCAAGATCAACGTCAAGGAAGAGGAAGTCTCGGAGTTCCTCGAGCGCGCGGCCGACCAGGTCAAGCGTCACCGCGAGGCCTTCGACAAGCGCTTCAAGGAGAAGCAGGGCAAGATCACCCAGGGCGACGACCTCGCTCCGGGCGTGCTCAAGATGGTCAAGGTGTACCTCGCCGTTAAGCGCCGCATCCAGCCGGGCGACAAGATGGCAGGCCGCCACGGCAACAAGGGTGTCGTGTCGATGATCGTTCCGGTCGAAGACATGCCGTTCTCCGCCGACGGCCGTCCGGTCGACATCTGCCTGAACCCGCTGGGCGTGCCTTCGCGTATGAACATCGGTCAGATTCTCGAGGTCCATCTGGGCTGGGCCGCCAAGGGCCTGGGCCACAAGATCTCGGCCATGATCGAAGCCAACGAGAAGCCGGCGAAGCTGCGCGAGTTCCTCGACGAGGTCTACAACCACGGCAATGCCGGTGCGGAAGGTGCGGTGCGCCACGTCGACCTCAAGTCGATGACGGACGCCGAGATCATCCAGCTCGCCGACAACCTGCGCGACGGCGTCCCGATGGCCACCCCGGTCTTCGACGGCGCGGAAGAAACCGAGATCAAGCACATGCTGAAGCTCGCCGGCCTGCCGGAATCCGGTCAGACGGTGCTCTTCGACGGTCGTACCGGCGAGGCATTCGATCGCCCGGTCACCGTGGGCTACATGCACATGCTGAAGCTGAACCACCTCGTCGACGACAAGATGCACGCGCGTTCGACGGGCCCGTACTCGCTCGTTACCCAGCAGCCGCTGGGCGGCAAGGCGCAGTTCGGTGGCCAGCGCTTCGGCGAAATGGAAGTCTGGGCGCTCGAGGCCTACGGCGCCGCGTACACCCTGCAGGAAATGCTGACCGTGAAGTCGGATGACGTGCAGGGCCGCAACCAGATGTACAAGAACATTGTCGACGGCAACCACGAGATGTCCGCGGGTATGCCGGAATCCTTCAACGTGCTCGTGAAGGAAATCCGTTCGCTCGCTATCGATATCGAGCTGGAAGAGATCAAGTGATCGTCGCGGCTACCGGAGATTACGCATGAAAGACCTGCTCAATCTGTTCAACCAGCAGCGACAGACGCTGGACTTCGACGCGATCAAGATCGCTCTGGCTTCGCCGGAGCTGATCCGTTCGTGGTCGTACGGCGAAGTGAAGAAGCCGGAAACCATCAACTACCGCACGTTCAAGCCTGAGCGTGACGGTCTGTTCTGCGCGGCCATCTTCGGTCCGATCAAGGACTACGAGTGCCTGTGCGGCAAGTACAAGCGCATGAAGCACCGCGGCGTGGTCTGCGAAAAGTGCGGTACCGAGGTCACCCTGGCCAAGGTCCGTCGCGAGCGCATGGGCCACATCGAGCTGGCCAGCCCGACCGCGCACATCTGGTTCCTGAAGTCGCTGCCGTCGCGCATCGGCCTCATGCTGGACATGACGCTGCGTGACATCGAGCGCATCCTGTACTTCGAAGCCTTCGTGGTTATCGATCCAGGCCTGACCGCGCTCGAGCGCGGCCAGCTGCTCAGCGAAGACCAGTACCTGGAGGCGACCGAAGAGCACGGCGACGAGTTCGATGCCCGCATGGGTGCCGAGGCCGTCTACGAGCTGCTCAAGAGCCTCGACCTGCCGGGCGAAGTCATTCGCCTCAAGGAAGAGATCTCTTCGACCAATTCCGAGACCAAGCTCAAGCGCCTCACCAAGCGCGTGAAGCTGATCGAGGCGTTCCTCGAGTCGGGCAACAAGCCGGAATGGATGGTCATGACCGTCCTGCCGGTGCTGCCGCCCGATCTGCGTCCGCTCGTCCCGCTGGACGGCGGTCGTTTCGCCACGTCCGATCTGAACGACCTCTACCGTCGCGTGATCAACCGCAACAACCGCCTCAAGCGTCTGCTCGAACTCGCCGCGCCGGACATCATCGTCCGCAACGAGAAGCGCATGCTGCAGGAGTCGGTCGATGCGCTGCTCGATAACGGCCGTCGCGGTCGTGCCATCACCGGCACGAACAAGCGCGCGCTGAAGTCGCTCGCCGACATGATCAAGGGCAAGCAGGGTCGCTTCCGTCAGAACCTGCTCGGCAAGCGCGTCGACTACTCGGGCCGTTCGGTCATCGTGGTCGGCCCGACGCTGCGTCTGCATCAGTGCGGTCTGCCGAAGAAGATGGCGCTCGAGCTGTTCAAGCCCTTCATCTTCGCTAAGCTGCAGGCTCGTGGCGAAGCCACGACGATCAAGGCCGCGAAGAAGCTCGTCGAGCGCGAAGAGGCACAGGTCTGGGACATCCTGGAAGACGTGATCCGCGAACATCCGGTCATGCTCAACCGCGCCCCGACGCTGCATCGTCTGGGCATCCAGGCGTTCGAGCCGGTCCTCATCGAAGGCAAGGCGATCCAGCTGCATCCGCTCGTCTGCACAGCGTTCAACGCCGACTTCGACGGTGACCAGATGGCCGTCCACGTGCCGCTGTCGATCGAGGCACAGCTCGAAGCGCGCGCCCTGATGATGTCGTCGAACAACATCCTGTCGCCCGCCAACGGCGAGCCGATCATCGTGCCGTCGCAGGACGTCGTGCTCGGTCTGTACTACATGACCCGCGAGCTGATCAACGCGAAGGGCGCCGGCATGGTGTTCGCGAACGTCGGCGAAGTGCGTCGTGCGTACGACAACCGCGCCGTCGAGCTGCACGCCAAGGTCAAGGTCCGCGTTCACATCACCGAGCAGGACTCGGAGGGTGCGACGTCGTCGCGTACCGCCATCGTCGACACGACGGTGGGTCGTGCGCTGCTTATGGAGATCATCCCGGACGGCCTCCCGTTCGCGCTGGTCAACACCGAGCTGACCAAGAAGAACATCTCGCGCCTGATCAACCAGAGCTACCGTTTGCTCGGTCTGAAGGAATCGGTCGTGTTCGCCGACAAGCTGATGTACACCGGCTTCCGTTTCGCGACGCGCGCCGGTATCTCCATCGGCATCGACGACATGAAGATTCCGGCTGAGAAGAAGGGCATCCTCGAGGAAGCCGAGAAGGAAGTCGTCGAGATCCAGGAGCAGTACCAGTCGGGTCTCGTGACCGCCGGCGAGCGTTACAACAAGGTCGTCGACATCTGGTCCCGCACCAACGAACTCGTCGCCAAGGCGATGATCGACGGTATCGGTACCGAGAAGGTCCAGGATCCGGAAGGCAAGACGGTCAACCAGAAGTCCATGAACTCGCTGTACATCATGGCGGACTCCGGCGCGCGTGGTAGCGCGGCGCAGATTCGTCAGCTGGCGGGTATGCGTGGCCTGATGGCCCGTCCGGATGGCTCGATCATCGAGACGCCCATCAAGGCGAACTTCCGCGAAGGCCTGAACGTCCTGCAGTACTTCAACTCGACCCACGGTGCTCGTAAGGGCCTCGCGGATACCGCGCTGAAGACCGCCAACTCCGGCTACCTGACCCGTCGTCTCGTCGACGTGGCGCAGGACGTCGTCATCACCGAGCACGATTGCGGCACGGAAGACGGCGTCATGATGTCCCCGATCGTCGAAGGCGGTGACGTGGTCGAGCCGTTGCGCGAGCGCGTGCTGGGTCGCGTGGTGGTCGAGGACGTCTACGCCCCCGGCGACGACGACCAGGCCATCGTGACCCGCGACACGCTGCTCGACGAGTATCTGGTCGACAAGCTCGACAAGGCTTCGGTGCAGCTGATCAAGGTCCGTTCGCCGATCACCTGCCGTGCGAGCCACGGTGTCTGCGCCCTCTGCTACGGCCGCGATCTGGCCCGTGGTCACCTGGTCAACATGGGTGAGGCCGTGGGTGTGGTCGCCGCTCAGTCGATCGGTGAGCCGGGTACCCAGCTGACGATGCGTACGTTCCACATCGGTGGTGCGGCGTCTCGTGCGGCAGCGGTCGATAACGTCACGGTTCGTACCACCGGCGCGCTGAAGTTCAACAACCTGAAGTCGGTCGAGCACAACCAGGGTCACCTGGTCGCCGTCTCGCGTTCGGGCGAAGTGAGCGTCATTGATGCCAACGGTCGCGAGCGTGAGCGCTACAAGGTGCCTTACGGTGCGACGATTTCGGTGAAGGACGGCGACCCGGTCAAGTCCGGTCAGACCGTCGCCAACTGGGATCCGCACACCCACCCGATCGTCACGGAAGTGGCGGGCGTGGTGCGCTTCATCGACTTCATCGACGGCATCACCGTGCAGTCGCAGACCGATGAACTCACCGGTCTCGAGTCGGCGGTGGTCACCGATCCGAAGCGTCGCGGTACGCAGGCCAAGGATCTGCGCCCGATCGTTCGCCTGGAAGACAGCAAGGGCCGCGAGCTCAAGCTGCCGGGCACGGACATCGCGGCTCAGTACTTCCTGCCGGCCGGCGCGATCGTGTCGATCCAGAACGGTACCGAAGTGGGCGTGGGCGACGTTGTCGCTCGTATCCCGCAGGAGACCTCGAAGACCCGCGACATCACCGGTGGTCTGCCGCGCGTCGCCGATCTGTTCGAAGCCCGCAAGCCGAAGGAGCCGGCGATCCTCGCGGAGCGCTCCGGTATCGTCAGCTTCGGCAAGGACACCAAGGGCAAGCAGCGTCTGATCATCAAGGACGTGGACGGCAACGAGCACGAAGAGCTGATTCCGAAGTGGCGTCAGGTCATCGTCTTCGAAGGCGAGCACGTGGAGAAGGGCGAAACCGTCGTCGACGGCGAGCCGAATCCGCACGACATCCTGCGCCTGCTGGGTGTGGAGCCGCTGGCTTCGTACCTGGTCAAGGAAATTCAGGACGTCTACCGCCTGCAGGGTGTGAAGATCAACGACAAGCACATCGAAGCGATCATTCGCCAGATGCTGCGTAAGGTCGAGATCACCGAGGCGGGCGACAGCACCTACCTGCGCGGTGAGCAGGTCGAGCGCGTCCGGATCAACGAAGAGAATGACCGTGCGGAGGCTCGTGGTGAGCGTCGCGCCGGCTTCGAATCGGTCCTGCTGGGCATCACCAAGGCATCGCTGGCCACCGAGTCGTTCATCTCGGCGGCATCGTTCCAGGAGACCACCCGCGTCCTCACCGAGGCAGCGGTTCGCGGTACCCGGGATACGTTGCGGGGCCTGAAGGAAAATGTTATTGTTGGGCGGCTAATCCCTGCAGGTACGGGTCTGGCATACCACGCTTCGCGTCGTAGCCAGGGCGGTCTGACGGCTTCGGAGCTCGAAACCCTCTCGGGTTCGGCATCGACTGTCACGTTCGCTGAATCCGCTGCCGGGTCCAACGATAGCGCTGAGTAAGGCCCGTATCGCGGGTTTTGCTTGTACATACGAAATGAGGCGCAGGGACGCGCCTCGTGTTCGGATTCAAGGACGATGGGCGTCAGTTCGCTTCGCGGGCGGCGCACGTCAACAACGTTCTTATGGCGGGCCGATCTTTCGGTCTGCCTTTATGTTTCTCAGGAATAGCTTCGCATGACGACAGTCAACCAGTTGGTGCGCAAATCCCGCAGCCCGAAGGCGTACAAGAGCGCCTCGCCGGCCCTGCAGAGCAGCCCGCAGCGCCGCGGCGTCTGCACGCGCGTGTATACGACCACCCCGAAGAAGCCGAACTCGGCGCTGCGTAAGGTTGCCAAGGTGCGCCTGACCAACGGTTTCGAAGTCATCAGCTACATCGGTGGCGAAGGTCACAACCTCCAGGAGCACTCAGTGGTCCTGATCCGTGGCGGTCGCGTCAAGGATCTCCCCGGTGTGCGTTATCACACGGTTCGCGGCAGTCTCGACTGCGCCGGCGTGACCAAGCGTCGCAAGTCGCGCTCGAAGTACGGCGCCAAGCGCCCGAAGAGCTGAGTAAAGGACAAGAATTATGTCGCGTAAAGGTTCCCATCCCGCCCGTGTGGTCCTCCCGGACCCGAAGCACGGAAGCCAGCTGATCGCCCGCTTCATCAATATGGTGATGAAGTCCGGCAAGAAGTCCGTCGCCGAATCCATCGTGTACGGCGCCCTGCAGCACATCGGCGAAAAGCACGCCGAGCCGGTGCAGCTTGTCGAGAAGGCTCTGGGCAACATCGCCCCGGCCGTCGAAGTCAAGTCGCGTCGTGTCGGTGGTGCTACGTACCAGGTGCCGGTCGAAGTCCGTCCGGGCCGTCGTATGGCGCTTGCCATGCGCTGGGTGATCGACGCGGCGCGCAAGCGCGGCGAGACGTCCATGCCGCGCAAGCTGGCCGCTGAACTGCTCGAAGCCTCGGAATCCCGTGGCGGCGCCGTCAAAAAGCGCGAAGAAACGCACCGCATGGCGGAGGCCAACAAGGCCTTCTCGCATTACCGCTGGTAATTACAGCTCCAGATTGAGGAAAGACCGTGGCACGCACTACGCCCATCGAGCGCTACCGCAACTTCGGCATCATGGCTCACATCGACGCCGGCAAGACCACGACCACGGAGCGCATCCTGTTCTACACCGGTGTCAGTCATAAGATTGGCGAGGTGCACGACGGTGCCGCTACGATGGACTGGATGGAGCAGGAGCAGGAGCGCGGCATCACCATCACTTCCGCTGCCACCACGGCATTCTGGAAGGGCATGGATCGTTCGCTGCCCGAGCACCGCTTCAACATCATCGACACCCCGGGACACGTCGACTTCACCATCGAAGTGGAGCGCTCGCTCCGCGTCCTCGACGGTGCGGTGTTCGTGCTCTGCGCCGTGGGTGGCGTGCAGCCGCAGTCCGAAACCGTCTGGCGTCAGGCCAACCGGTACAAGGTGCCGCGCCTTGCGTTCGTCAACAAGATGGACCGCACCGGCGCGAACTTCTACAAGGTCGTCGACCAGCTGAAGGCTCGTCTCGGCGCCAACCCGGTCGAGATGCAGGTCCCGATCGGTGCCGAAGATGGCTTCGAGGGCGTCGTCGACCTCCTCAAGATGAAGTCGATCATCTGGGACATGGAGTCCCAGGGCATGAAGTTCGAGTACCAGGACATCCCGGCGAACCTCCAGGAAAAGGCCGAGTCGGCCCGTACCGCCATGATCGAAGCCGCGGCCGAGGCCACGGAAGAGATGATGGACAAGTACCTGGGCGGCGAAGAGCTGACCGAGGAAGAGATCATTGAGGGCCTGCGCCTGCGCACGCTCAAGAGCGAGATCATCCCGGTGTTCTGCGGCACGGCGTTCAAGAACAAGGGCGTCCAGGCGATGCTCGACGCGGTCGTCAATCTGCTCCCGTCGCCGCTCGACCGTCCGCCGGTCGAAGGCATCGACGAGGACGAGAAGCCGGATACCCGTCCGGCCAAGGACGACGCTCCGTTCTCGGCGCTCGCGTTCAAGATCATGACCGACCCGTTCGTCGGCGCGCTGACGTTCTTCCGTGTCTATTCGGGCACGCTGAACGCCGGTGACCAGGTGTATAACCCGGTCAAGTCGAAGAAGGAGCGCATCGGCCGCATTCTGCAGATGCACGCCAACGAGCGTCACGAACTGAAGGAAGTCCGCGCGGGCGACATCGCCGCCGCGGTCGGCCTGAAGGACGTCACGACCGGTGACACGCTGTGCGCGCAGGATCACGTCATCACTCTGGAGCGCATGACGTTCCCGGAGCCGGTGATCTCGATGGCGGTCGAGCCGAAGACCAAGTCGGACCAGGAAAAGATGGGTATCGCCCTCGGCCGTCTGGCCGCGGAAGATCCGTCCTTCCGCGTCAAGACGGACGAAGAGTCGGGCCAGACGATCATCTCGGGCATGGGCGAGCTTCACCTGGACATCCTGGTGGACCGCATGCGTCGCGAGTTCAACGTCGAAGCCAACGTCGGCAAGCCGCAGGTCGCTTACCGCGAGACGATTCAGGATTCGGACGTCAAGTCGGACTACAAGCACGCCAAGCAGTCCGGTGGTAAGGGTCAGTACGGTCACGTCGTGATCGAGCTGTCGCCGATCACCGATGCCGACCGCGCCGATCCGAAGCTGGTCATCAAGGACGACTTCCTGTTCATCAACGACATCACCGGCGGCGTGATCCCGAAGGAATTCATTCCCTCGGTCGAGAAGGGCCTCCGTGAGACGATCACCAGTGGTCCGCTCGCGGGCTTCCCGGTTGTCAACGTCAAGGTGAAGCTGGTCTTCGGTTCGTACCATGACGTCGACTCGTCGGAAATGGCGTTCAAACTCGCCGCATCGATGGCGTTCAAGCAGGGCTTTGCCAAGGCGAAGCCGGTTCTGCTCGAGCCGATCATGAAGGTCGAGGTCGTGACGCCCGAAGACTACGTCGGTGACGTCATGGGCGACATCAGCCGCCGTCGTGGCATGCTGACTGGTCAGGAAGAGACGCCGTCGGGTAAGACCGTCAACGCGATGATTCCGCTCGGCGAAATGTTCGGCTACGCGACCTCGCTGCGCTCGCAGACCCAGGGTCGTGCGACGTTCACGATGGAATTCGATCATTACGAGCCGGCGCCGAAGAATGTCGCCGACGAGGTCATGAAGAAGTCCTGATCGGACTTCTTCATAAAAACTTTTAACGATTTTTCAGAGGTTTCAGAGTCATGGCAAAGGGTAAGTTCGAGCGTAAGAAGCCGCACGTCAACGTCGGCACCATCGGTCACGTCGACCACGGCAAGACCACGCTGACCGCCGCGCTGACCAAGATCGGCGCCGAGCGTTTCGGTGGCGAGTTCAAGGACTACGGTTCGATCGATGCGGCGCCGGAAGAGAAGGCACGCGGCATCACGATTTCGACCGCGCACGTGGAATACGAGTCGCCGAACCGTCACTACGGTCACGTCGACTGCCCGGGCCACGCCGACTATGTGAAGAACATGATC
>NZ_FUYT01000017.1:0-86382 GCF_900167995.1 Luteibacter sp. 22Crub2.1 | reverse complement strand
CTGCTCCGAAGTCGGTCACGCCGCACACCGAGTTCGAGGGTGAGGTTTACATCCTGTCGAAGGACGAGGGTGGCCGTCACACGCCGTTCTTCAGCAACTATCGCCCGCAGTTCTACTTCCGTACCACGGACGTGACCGGTTCGATCAAGCTGCCGGAAGGCGTCGAGATGGTGATGCCGGGCGACAACGTGAAGATCTCGGTGACCCTGGGCTTCCCGATCGCCATGGACGAAGGCCTGCGCTTCGCGATCCGCGAAGGCGGTCGTACCGTCGGCGCCGGCGTCGTCGCCAAGATCAACAAGTAAGAAATCGCCGGGGCAGGGTGACCTGTCCGGCTGTTGAAGAGGCGGGAGCGAAAGCTCCCGCTTTTTTTTGGTTATTTTTTGAGCAGGGGCTTCCTTTTCTCCGGCAGACCGGCTATATTCGCCGAGTTATATCAGCCCTAAGTCCTTCGGGACGGGCTCACCGCGAAATGAGGCGCACGGAATGTGCTTCGAGTTCGCAGGCATGGATGCCGCATAGAGTGCCAGCCAGGCCAACGGGCGCGAGCTCTGTTGACCGATGTCGTTGTGTATTCTATACTTTTCTGTCTAGGCAGGCCGTTTATACGGCCTGCCTGACTTTTTCGGGTCGTTCCGGGCGGTGCCACACCGTTCCAGTTCGGCCCGTTGCGACACCCGTAGGTCAGTAACAAGGGTTGTGCGGGGTGGCGAGAAGCCATTCCGAATCACAAGAACGTTCTTTCGATAACAGGACACGGTTTTTATGGCGAACCAAAAGATTCGCATCCGGCTCAAGGCGTTCGATCATCGTCTGATCGATCGTTCGGCCAGCGAAATCGTCGAGACGGCCAAGCGCACCGGCGCTACGGTCCTCGGCCCGATCCCGCTGCCGACCAAGATTGAGCGCTACACCATTCTGGTGTCGCCGCACGTCGACAAAGATGCCCGCGACCAGTACGAGACCCGTACGCACAAGCGCGTTCTGGACATCGTCGACCCCAACGACAAGACCGTGGACGCGCTCATGAAGCTCGATCTCGCGGCTGGCGTTGACGTGCAGATCAAGCTCGGCTGAGCGGATAAAAGGATACGAAAATGAGTATCGGACTGGTTGGCCGCAAGTGCGGCATGAGCCGGCTCTTCACCGAAGACGGCCGCTCGATTCCGGTGACGCTGATTGAAGCGACCCCGAATCGTGTGACGCAGGTGAAGACCGAAGAAAACGACGGCTACAGCGCCGTGCAGGTGACGACGGGTGCCAAGCGCGCCTCGCTCCTCACCTCGCCGCTGAAGGGTCACTACGCTAACGCCAAGGTCGAGCCCGGCCGCGGTCTGTGGGAGTTCCGCGTTTCCGCGGAAGACGCAGGCAAGTACGCGATCGGCACCGAGATCAAGGCTGACGACGTGTTCACTGTCGGTCAGACGGTCGACGTCGCCGGCGTGTCGAAGGGTAAGGGTTTCCAGGGCACCATCAAGCGTCACCACTTCAAGATGGGCGACGCCACGCACGGTAACTCGCTGTCGCATCGCGCCCCTGGCTCGATCGGTCAGCGTCAGACGCCGGGCCGCGTGTTCCCTGGTAAGAAGATGTCGGGCCACATGGGCGCGGTCAACCGCACCCAGCAGGGCCTCGAAGTGGTCAAGGTCGATTCCGAGCGTCACCTCATCGCAGTCAAGGGCGCAGTCCCGGGCGCGCCGGGTGGTGATGTCGTGATCCGCCCGACGACCAAGGGCTGAGGAGAGACGCCATGGAACTCAACGTTATTGGCGCCAAGGCGCTCACCGTGTCGGACGACGTGTTCGGCGGCGAGTACAAGAAGGCCCTCGTGCACCAGGTCGTCACCGCCTATCAGGCGGCTGGCCGTGCCGGCACGAAGGCTCAGCTGTCTCGCGGTCAGATGTCCGGTACGACCAAGAAGTTCAAGAAGCAGAAGGGTGGCGGCGCACGCCACGGCGATTACCGCGCCCCGATCTTCGTCGGCGGTGGTGTGACGTTCGCGGCCAAGCCGCGCAGCTTCGAGCAGAAGGTCAACCGCAAGGCTTACCGCGTCGCGATCCGTTCGATCGTCGCCGAACTCAACCGTCAGGATCGCCTGAAGGTCGTGTCCGAGCTGTCGATGGAAGCCCCGAGCACCAAGGGCATGATCGCCAAGCTGGCCGAGCTCGAAGTCAAGGGTCGCGTGCTGCTGGTGTCGGAAGACGCCACTGAAGCGCTGTACCTGTCCGCTCGCAACATTCCGTACATCCACGTCGTCGACGTGCTGGCCCTGAACCCGGTCAGCCTGGTCGGTAGCGACTACGTCGTCATGACGGTGGACGCGGTCAAGAAGGTCGAGGAGTGGCTCGCATGAGCACCGAACGCACGCTTAATACGCTTCGCGCGCCGCACATCTCCGAGAAGTCGGCTCGCCTTGCTGAGAATAACCAGTACGTTTTCGTCGTGGCGCCTGAGGCGACCAAGGCCGATGTCCGTGCAGCGGTGGAACATCTCTTCGACGTCAAAGTCCTGGATGTGAACCTCGTTAACACGAAGGGCAAGGTCAAGTCGTTCCGCTTTCGCACTGGCAACCGCCAGGGCAAGCGTAAGGCCTACGTGCGCCTCGCCGACGGTCATACGATCGACGTGTCGGCCAAGGCCTGAGCCAGGAGTTGAATTGAGATGGCACTGATCACTCACAAGCCGACCTCCCCGGGCCGCCGCGACGCTGTCAGCGTGCGGACCGAAGGTCTGTACAAGGGCGCTCCCTACGCGCCCCTGACCGAATCGCAGTCGAAGACCGGCGGTCGCAACCATTACGGTCGCATCACCACCCGTCATCGCGGCGGCGGTCACAAGCAGGCGTACCGCATCATCGACTTCAAGCGCGACAAGGAAGGCATTGCCGCCGTTGTCGAGCGTCTTGAATACGATCCGAACCGCACCGCGCACATCGCGCTGCTGTGCTACGCCGACGGCGAGCGTCGCTACATCATCGCGCCGAAGGGCGTGGCGGTTGGCGATCGTCTCGTGTCGGGTTCCGACTCCCCGATCAAGCCGGGCAACTGCCTGCCGCTTCGTTCGATCCCGGTCGGTTCCACGATCCACTGCATCGAGATGAAGCCGGGCAAGGGTGCGCAGATCGCACGCTCCGCCGGCGCTTCGGTCCAGCTGGTCGCTCGCGAGCAGGGCTATGCCACGCTGCGTCTTCGCTCCGGCGAAATGCGTCGCGTCCCGGTTGAATGCCGCGCCACCATCGGTGAAGTCGGCAACTCCGAGCACAGCCTGCGCAAGCTCGGCAAGGCCGGTAAGAAGCGTTGGGCAGGTATTCGTCCGACCGTCCGCGGCGTCGTCATGAACCCGGTCGACCATCCGCATGGCGGTGGTGAAGGCAAGACCTCCGGTGGCCGTCATCCGGTCTCGCCGTGGGGCACGCCGACCAAGGGCTACAAGACGCGCAACAACAAGCGCACCGAACAGTTCATCGTGCGTCGTCGCAAGTAATTAGGAAACGATCATGCCGCGCTCTCTAAAAAAAGGTCCGTTTGTCGACCTGCACCTCGTGAAAAAGGTGGAAGCCGCCGTTTCCGCCAATAACAAGCGTCCGATCAAGACCTGGTCGCGTCGTTCGATGATCCTGCCGGAGATGGTCGGTCTGACCATCGCCATCCACAACGGCCGCCAGCATGTGCCTGTGTTGATCAACGAGAACATGGTCGGGCACAAGCTCGGCGAGTTCGCGGTGACCCGCACGTACAAGGGCCACGCCGGCGACAAGAAGGGCAAGTGATGAGCACCGAAGCCAAAGCGATCCTGCGCAGCGCCCGCATCTCGGCGCAGAAGGCACGCCTGGTGGCTGACCTGGTCCGCGGTTTGCCCGTGGGCCGAGCCAGCGACGTGCTCGCCTTTACCAACAAGAAGGCCGCTCACCTTGTTCGCAAGGTGCTGCTCTCCGCCGTCGCCAACGCCGAGAACAATCTCGGTGCCGACGTCGACGAGCTGAAGGTCGCACGCATCTTCGTCGACGAAGGTCCGGCGATGAAGCGTATGTACGCCCGCGCCAAAGGCCGCGGTTCGCGCATCCTGAAGCGCACCAGCCACATCACTGTGGTTGTTGGCAACTGACTGGGGTAAGAGACGATGGGTCATAAAGTTCATCCCACCGGTATCCGCCTCGGCATTGCCAAGGACTGGAACTCGAAGTGGTACGCAAACAAGGGTGAGTATGCTGTGTATCTCGCAGCGGACCTGAAGGTCCGTGAGATGCTCCGCAAGAAGCTCGCCGCCGCGGGTATCTCGAAGATCCAGATCGAGCGCCCGGCCAAGACCGCCCGCGTGACGATCCACACCGCCCGTCCGGGCGTGGTGATCGGCAAGAAGGGTGAGGACATCGAGAAGCTGCGTAAGGAAGTCACCGACATGATGGGCGTCCCGACGCACATCAACGTCAGCGAAGTCCGTAAGCCGGAGCTCGATGCCCAGCTCGTCGCTGAATCGATCGCTCAGCAGCTCGAGCGTCGCATCATGTTCCGCCGCGCCATGAAGCGCTCGGTCGGTAACGCGATGCGCCTCGGTGCCCTGGGCATCAAGATCAACGTCTCCGGCCGTCTGAATGGCGCCGAGATCGCTCGCTCCGAGTGGGCCCGTGAAGGTCGCGTTCCGCTGCACACGCTGCGTGCGGACATCGACTACGGCACCGCCGAAGCCAAGACCCAGTACGGCATCATCGGTGTCAAGGTATGGGTCTATAAGGGCGAGATCTTCGATCTGGCGGCAGCTACGGCCGAGTCGAAGGAAGAACAGCAGCCTCAGCAGTCGCGCCGCGACGGTGGTGAAAACCGCCGCGAGCGGACGGCCAAGTAAGGAGCGTTGCCATGTTGCAACCTAAGCGCACTAAGTTCCGCAAGCAGTTCAAGGGCCGCAATGACGGCCTGGCGTTCAACTCCAATCTCGTGAGCTTCGGCGAGTACGGCCTCAAGGCGACGACGCACGGTCAGCTGACCGCACGTCAGATCGAAGCGGCCCGTCGTTGCATCACGCGTTTCGTCAAGCGTGGCGGCAAGCTGTGGATCCGGGTCTTCCCGGACAAGCCGATCACCCGCAAGCCGATCGAAGTTCGAATGGGCGCCGGTAAGGGTAGCGTCGAGTTCTGGGTCGCTCCGATCCAGCCCGGTCGCATGCTTTATGAAATCGAAGGTGTCGACGAGACGACGGCACGCGAAGCGTTCCGTCTGGCCGCAGCAAAGCTGTCCGTCCAGACCCAGTTCGTCTCCAGGGCGGTGATGTAATGGCCAGCAAAGATATCAACCAGAAGTCGGCGGAAGAGCTTAAGCAGGATCTGCTGGACCTTCGCAAGGAGCAGTTCAATCTGCGCATGCAGAAGGGCTCCGGTCAGCTCACTCAGCCGCACCAGCTGCGCCGCGTTCGGCGTGACATCGCCCGCACGAAGTTCGTGCTCGGCGCTAAGAAGTAAGGACGGCGGACATGAGTGATAACACGAAGACGGCGCGCACCCTCACGGGGCGTGTCATCAGCAACAAGATGGACCATACCGTAACGGTTCTGATCGAGCGTCAGGTGCAGCATCCGCTGCTCGGCAAGATCATCCGCCGCTCCACGAAGCTCCACGCACATGACGAGACCGGTGCGAACGAGGGCGACCTGGTGCGGATCGCGGAATGCCGTCCGCTGTCGAAGACCAAACATCACCGCGTGGTCGAAATCGTCACGCGCGCTGAAGTCTAAGGAGAAGAGCAGCCATGATTCAGGTGCAAAGCTCGCTTTCCGCAGCGGACAACAGCGGTGCGAAGGAAATGATGTGCATCAAGGTGCTGGGCGGCTCGAAGCGCCGTTACGCCAGCGTCGGTGATGTGATCAAGGTGACCATCAAGGACGCCATTCCTCGCGGTAAGGTCAAGAAGGGTGAGGTGTACAACGCCGTGGTGGTTCGTACCGCCAAGGGTGTGCGCCGCGCTGACGGTTCCGTTATCCGTTTCGACGGTAACGCGGCCGTCCTCCTCAACAATAAGCTCGAGCCGATCGGCACCCGTATTTTCGGGCCGGTTACCCGCGAGCTGCGCAACGAGAAGTTCATGAAGATCGTCTCGCTCGCGCCCGAAGTGCTCTGAGCGGAGGCCAGACATGAACCGTATCCGCAAGGGTGACAACGTCGTCGTCATCACCGGCAAGAACAAGGGGCAGCGCGGCGACGTGCTGCGCGTCGATGGCGACCGCGTTGTCGTCTCGAACGTCAACCTGGTCAAGCGCCACACCAAGCCGAACCCCCAGGCCAACCAGCCGGGTGGGATCGTCGAGCGTGAGGCCTCGATCCATATCTCCAATGTACAGCTCTTCAACTCCGCCACGAACAAGGGCGAGCGCGCTGGCACCAAGACGCTCGAGGACGGGCGCAAGGTGCGCGTGTTCCGCTCCGGCGAAGTAGTCGACGCGTAAGGAACCGAAGTCATGACCCGTCTTGAAACGTTTTACAAAGAGTCGGTAATGCAGAAGCTCACTGAGCGCTTCGGTTACCAGAATGTGATGCAGGTTCCGCGCATTACGAAGATCACGCTCAACATGGGCGTCGGCGAAGCTGCCGGTAACAAGAAGATCCTCGATAACGCCGTTGCCGACATGACGAAGATCGCCGGTCAGAAGCCGATCACGACGAAGGCCCGCGTGTCGGTCGCTTCGTTCAAGATCCGCGATGGCTGGCCGATCGGTTGCAAGGTCACGCTGCGTCGTGCCCAGATGTGGGAATTCCTGGACCGCCTGATCAACATCTCGCTGCCGCGTACGCGTGACTTCCGTGGTGTCTCGGGCCGTGCCTTCGATGGCCGTGGTAACTACAACTTCGGCGTCAAGGAACAGATCATTTTCCCGGAAATCGACTTCGATCAGGTTGACGCGCTGCGCGGTATGGATATCTCCATCACCACGACCGCCAAGACCGACGAAGAAGCCAAGGCGCTGCTGGAAGCTTTCAGCTTCCCGTTCCGCAACTGATCAACAGGTAGAACATGGCCAAGACCTCGATGGTCGAGCGCGACCTCAAGCGCACCAAGCTCGTCAAGAAGTACGCTGCCAAGCGTGCGGAATACAAGGCGATCGTTCTGAGCGCGACCGCTTCGTACGACGAGAAGATGGAAGCCCAGACGAAGCTGCAGAAGCTTCCCCGTGACGCGAGCCCGTCGCGCCAGCGTAACCGCTGCGCACTGACTGGCCGCCCGCGTGGCGTCTACAGCAAGTTCGGCCTCGGCCGCAACAAGCTCCGCGAAGCCACCATGCGTGGTGACGTCCCGGGTCTGCGCAAGGCTAGCTGGTAAAAAACAGCCTCCGCTCCGGCGGGGGAGGGTGGTCCTGGACAAAACTTGTCCAGGCCGCCTCATGCTGCTATAGTCGTCGGTCTGCGCAATGCAGACCGACGATTTGTCGGCACTACAATTTAAGATTTCCGGTCATACGGATATCGGTACTCTCAAGGGTTTTTCTTATGAGCATGACTGATCCCATCGCCGATCTGTTTACGCGCATCCGCAACGGCCAGGCGTCTGGCAAAGCGGTTGTACGTATGCCGTCGTCGAAAGTGAAGCTGGCCCTGGCCAAGCTTCTTCAGAACGAAGGCTACATCCTCGACGCCCGTACCGCTGACGAAGCGGGCAAGCCGGTCCTCGAGATCAAGCTCAAGTATTTCGAAGGCCGTCCGGCCATTGAAACCATTTCCCGTGTCAGCCGTTCCGGTCTCCGCGTCTACCGCGGCAAGGACGAGCTGCCGAAGGTCCTCGGTGGCCTGGGTATCTCGATCATCTCGACTTCCGCCGGTCTCCTGACCGACGCGCAGGCCCGTTCGAAGGGTCTGGGCGGCGAAGTCATCGGCCAGGTGGCGTAAGGAGTCCCGATATGTCACGCGTAGCCAAGCTCCCCATCACCCTCCCGAAGGGCGTTGAAGTCTCCGTCGCCAATGGCACGGTCTCGGTCAAGGGCCCGAAGGGCACCCTGACGACCCACGAGCTGCCGGGCGTCTCGCTCTCGCAGGACAATGGCGTCCTTACGATCGTTCTGGCCGACGGTGCAGACGACAAGTTCGGCGGCACCGCCCGCGCGATCATCGCCAACATGGTGACCGGCGTGGCCAGCGGCTTCGAGAAGAAGCTCGAGCTCGTCGGCGTCGGTTACCGCGCGCAGCTGGCAGGCAAGGCCGTAAACCTTTCCCTCGGCTTCTCGCACCCGGTCGTGTTCGATGCGCCGGAAGGCATCACCATCGAAGTCCCGACGCAGACGGAAATCCTTATCAAGGGTGCCGACAAGCAGCTCGTGGGCCAGACGGCCGCCAAGATCCGTGCTTTCCGTTCGCCGGAGCCCTACAAGGGCAAGGGCGTTCGCTACGCCGGCGAGAAGATCATCCTGAAGGAAGCCAAGAAGGCCTAATCGGCCTATCCGCTTTCTGGAGACCAGACGATGAACAAGAATACATCCCGCCTGCGCCGCGCCAAGTCGACCCGTGCCCACATCCGTGAGCTCGCCGTCGCCCGCCTGAGCGTGCACCGCACCGGTCAGCACATCTACGCCCAGGTCTTCGCGCCGAACGGCACCGTCGTGGCAGCCGCCTCGACCGTGCAGAGCTCGGTTGCCGAAGGTCTCAAGAGCAAGAAGAACATCGAAGCCGCCACCACGGTGGGTCGCATCGTTGCCGAGCGCGCCCAGGCCGCCGGTATCGAAGCTGTCGCGTTCGACCGCTCGGGTTTCCGCTATCACGGTCGCATCAAGGCTCTGGCCGATGCGGCTCGTGAGGCCGGCCTCAAGTTCTAAGAGGCGTCAGGCCACGGTATCGGTCCTCAGGGGCCGGTGCCGCCCGCTGTAACTACAACTCCAAGCGGCGACCGAGCCGTAAACAGAAGTCCCGGCTAACTACCATGCCGGGCTATCAGGAAAAGAGATGTCCTCGACAGATCGCGAAAATTCGGACGGCATGCTTGAAAAGCTTATCGCCGTCAACCGCGTGGCCAAGACCGTCAAGGGTGGCCGCCAGATGAGCTTCACCGCGCTGACGGTTGTCGGCGATGGCGAAGGCCGCGTCGGTTTTGGTTATGGCAAGGCGCGTGAAGTGCCGGTTGCCATCTCCAAGGCCATGGAGCGCGCCCGCCGCAACATGGTGTCCATCGAACTCAACAACGGCACGCTGTGGTACGCCATCAAGGCCAACCACGGTGCGGCTCGCGTCTACATGCAGCCTGCTTCGCAGGGTACCGGCGTCATCGCCGGCGGCGCCATGCGCGCTGTCCTCGAAGTGGTTGGCGTGAAGGACGTGCTCGCCAAGGCTGTCGGCTCGCGCAACCCGATCAACCTCGTCCGCGCGACGATCAAGGGTCTGCAGGCCGTTGCTTCGCCGAAGCGCATCGCCGCCAAGCGTGGCAAGACGATCGAAGAGGTTCTCGGCAATGGCTAAGAAGAATGAAACCGCCGCTGGCGGTACCGTCCGCGTGCGCCTGGTCAAGGGTCTGCGCGGCGTGCAGGGTCGTCATCGTCTGAGCGTCAAGGCCCTCGGCCTCGGCAAGCTCAACGACGTCCGCGAACTGAAGGATAGCCCGCAGGTCCGTGGCCTTATCAACAAGGTCTACTACCTGGTTCGGGTCGAGGAGTAAGTCATGCGTCTTAACGATCTCAGGCCCGGTAAGGGCGCTCGCAAGACCCGTACCCGCGTCGCTCGCGGTATCGGCTCCGGCCTCGGCAAGACGGCCGGCCGTGGTCACAAGGGTCAGCACGCCCGTGCGGGTAACACGCACCGCGTGGGTTTCGAAGGCGGCCAGATGCCGCTGCAGCGTCGTCTTCCGAAGGTGGGCTTCCGCTCGCTGAAGAAGGCCGACACGCAGCAGGTCATGCTGTACCAGCTCGCCGTCATCGAAGCCGACACGATCGATCTGATCGCTCTCCACGCCGCCGGTCTCGTGACCAGCCGCGCGAAGAAGGTCAAGATTGTCCTGAAGGGTGAAATCAATCGCGCGATCAAGCTCTCGGGCGTGCTTGCGACAGCCGGCGCCAAGGCGGCTATCGAAGCCGCCGGCGGCAGCGTGGAGTAATCAGGTGGCTGCAGCGCAGGGCACAACGCTCGGCTCGCTGGGCAAACTGACGGAACTGCGTCAGCGCATCTTCTTCCTGATCGGTGCGCTGATCGTCTTCCGCCTCGGTTCGTTCATCCCGGTTCCGGGCGTGAATCCTGAGGCGATGACGAGCCTGGTGGAAGGCGGCGGCGGCCTGCTGAACATGGTCAACATGTTCTCCGGTGGTTCGCTGTCGCGTTTCTCGGTGTTCGCGCTTGGTGTGGTGCCGTATATCTCGGCATCGATCGTGGTGCAGATGATGGGCTCGGTCATTCCGTCGCTCATGGCTCTGCGGAAGGAAGGCGAGTCGGGTCGTCGCAAGATGACCATGTACACGCGTTTCGGCACGGTCGGTCTGGCGGCATTTCAGGCTTTCGGTATCGCGGTCGCCCTGCAGAAGCAGGTCGGCGCCAGCGGTCCGGTCGTCTACATGCCGGGTGCCGGCTTCGTCATGGCATCGGTCGTCGGCCTCACCGCCGGCACGATGTTCCTGATGTGGCTGGGTGAGCAGATCACGGAACGCGGTATCGGCAACGGTATCTCGATGCTGATCTTCGCCGGTATCGTCGCGGGTCTGCCGGGTGCCATCGCGCACACGCTGACCATGGCGAACAACGGTGAGCTGTCGGTTCTGAAGTTGCTCATGGTGACGGCACTGATCCTGGCGGTGACTGCGTTCGTGGTGTTCATGGAGCGCGCCCAGCGGCGCATCACGGTGAACTACGCGAAGCAGGGCAGCCAGCGCCAGTTCCAGCGCCAGACCTCGCACCTGCCGCTGAAGATCAACATGGCGGGCGTCATTCCGCCGATCTTCGCGACGAGCCTTCTGCTTTTTCCGGCAACCGCCGCGACCTGGTTTGGCTCAGCCAATCAGTCGCGCTGGTTGCAGTGGCTGACCACGGCGCTGAGCCCGGGTGAGCCGGTCCACGACATCGTGTTCGCGGTGCTGGTGATCGGATTCGCCTTCTTCTATACGGCGATCGTGTTCAACTCGCAGGAAACGGCGGATAACCTCAAGCGTTCGGGCGCGTTGATTCCGGGTATTCGTCCGGGTCGCGCGACGGCTGACTACATCGATGGCGTCATGACCCGGCTTACCGGTGTTGGCGCGATTTACATCGTGCTGGTCTGCCTGGTGCCCACGTTCATGCAGAACGCCTGGCACGTACCGTTCTATTTCGGCGGCACTTCGCTGCTGATCGTGGTGGTGGTGGTGATGGACTTCACGGCTCAGGTCCAGGCCCATCTCGTCAGCCACCAGTACGAGAGTCTGCTCAAGAAGTCCAATCTCCGCCGTGGCTGAGATTGGGCGATAAGCCCCCAAGTAGGGGAGGCCTTGGCGCCCAGCGCCGCAGGACTTCCCGTTTAGGTTAATTCAGGTTAAAATTGCGCGTTTACCGCGCACGAAACGCATCGGAGACAGTACATCATGGCGCGCATCGCGGGTGTCAATTTGCCAGTCCAGAAGCATGTCTGGGTCGGCCTGCAGAGCATTTTCGGAATCGGCCGTTCGCGGGCGAAGCAGGTTTGTGTGGATGCAGGCGTGGTTCCGACCACGCCCATCAAGTCGCTTAGCGAAGGCGAGGTCGAAAAGATCCGAGCTGAAATCGCTAAGTACACGGTCGAAGGTGACCTCCGCCGCGAAGTCGGCATGGCGGTCAAGCGCCTGATGGACCTGGGTTGCTACCGTGGCCTGCGCCACCGTCGTGGCCTGCCGGTGCGCGGCCAGCGCACGCGTACCAACGCCCGTACCCGTAAGGGTCCGCGTCGTCCGATCAAGAAGTAACGGATACCGATTATGGCTAAGCCGGTTAAAACCAAGAAGAAGATCAAGCGCGTCGTCACGGATGCCGTGGCACACGTGCAGGCTTCTTTCAACAACACCATCGTCACGATCACCGATCGTCAGGGCAACGCCCTGTCGTGGGCGACTGCAGGCGGCGCGGGTTTCCGCGGCTCCCGTAAGTCGACCCCGTTCGCTGCCCAGGTTGCCGCCGAGAAGGCTGGCCGCGCTGCAGGCGACTACGGTGTGAAGACTGTGGAAGTTCGCATCAAGGGCCCCGGCCCGGGCCGTGAGTCGGCCGTGCGTTCACTGAATGCGTTGGGCTATAAAGTGCTCAACATTATCGATGTCACGCCGATTCCGCATAACGGCTGCCGTCCCCCCAAGAAGCGTCGCGTCTAAGGAGCATACCCATGGCCCGTTATCGTGGAGCTACCTGCAAACTTGCGCGTCGTGAAGGTGCCGACCTCGGTCTTAAGAGCCCGGCCCGCGCGCTTGATTCCAAGTGCAAGCTCGAAAACAAACCCGGTCAGCATGGCGCCAACAAGCGCGCCCGTCTTTCCGATTACGCAGTGCAGCTGCGTGAGAAGCAAAAGGTCAAGCGCATCTACGGTGTGCTTGAGCGTCAGTTCAGCAACTACTACACCAAGGCTTCGACCCAGAAGGGCAATACGGGTGAAAACCTGCTGCGCCTCCTGGAAAGCCGTCTCGACAACGTCGTGTTCCGTATGGGTTTCGCGGTCACCCGCGCCCAGGCTCGTCAGCTCGTGGCCCACAAGGCCGTGACGGTCAATGGTAAGAAGGTCAACGTGCCTTCCTTCCATGTCCGTCCGGGCGACGAAGTCTCGCTGACCGAAAAGGCTCGCACTCAGCTGCGCGTCCAGGAAGCAGCGACGGTTTTCGACACGATGGACCTTCGTCCGTCCTGGGTCGAGGTCGACAGCAAGAAGTTCGCAGGCACGTTCAAGGCTGTGCCGGATCGCGGTGATCTGCCGGCCGACATCAACGAAGCCCTGATCGTCGAGCTTTACTCGAAGTAATCTTCACCGGAGCCTTGCATGGCAGTTTCGTCAACTAGTGTGCTGCGGCCTCGTGGCCTCAGCGTCGAGCAGCTTGGAGCGAACCGCGCTAAGGTGGTGGTCGAGCCGCTCGAGCGTGGCTTTGGTCACACCCTGGGCAACGCGCTGCGTCGCGTGCTGCTCTCTTCGATTCCGGGCAGCGCGATCGTCGAGGTCGAAATCGACGGCGTACTGCACGAGTACACCACTCTGGAAGGCCTGCAGGAGGACGTGATCGAAGTCCTGCTGAACCTCAAGGATGTCGCCATCCGTCAGCACAGCGGTGACGAAGTCACCCTGACGCTGTCGAAGAAGGGCAAGGGCGTGGTCACGGCAGGCGACATCGCCGTCGACCACTCCGTTGAAATCGTCAATCCGGATCACGTGATCTGCCACCTCACCAAGGATGTGGCACTGAACATGCGTCTGAAGGTGCGTCGCGGTGTCGGCTACCAGCCGGCCAGCGCCCGCCAGCACCCGGATGACGAGACGCGGCCGATCGGCCGTCTGCAGCTCGACGCGTCGTTCGCGCCGGTCCTGCGCGTCGCTTACGAAGTGGACGCCGCTCGTGTCGAGCAGCGCACCAACCTCGATAAGCTCGTGCTCGATATCGAAACGAACGGCACGATCGGTGCTGAAGACGCTGTCCGCAAGGCGGCTGAAATCATCAACGATCAGCTGTCGGTTTTCGGCGACTTCTCGCGCCGCGAGAGCGATTCGACCAAGGCGGAGAAGGGCGGCTTCGACCCGCTTCTGCTGCGTCCGATCGACGACCTCGAACTGACGGTCCGTTCCGCGAACTGCCTCAAGGCCGAAAGCATCTACTACATCGGCGACCTGGTCCAGAAGACCGAAGTCGAGCTGTTGAAGACGCCGAACCTTGGCAAGAAGTCGCTGACGGAAATCAAGGATGTCCTGGGCGGGCGTGGTCTCGCACTGGGCATGAAGCTCGAAAACTGGCCGCCGCCGGGCTTGTCGCACGGTATGCAGCTGGGCTGATTCAAACGGGGCGATCGCATTTCGATCGCCCCGATTCTTTGCTCCATCCGGTGGATGCCGTCGCGCACTTCCTCCGGATATTCAAAGCGGTCCAAAGAGGCCGTGCTCTTACAGCGAGGCGTTATGACAGCCTCGCATCAGCGGGTAACCGCGGGAAGTCGGCTCATCCTGGCCGGCTTTTCATAACAACAGACATAGAGAGTTATCGCCATGCGTCACCAGAAATCCGGTCGCAAGCTCAACCGCACGAGCAGCCACCGCGAAGCCATGTTCAAGAACATGGCCGCGTCGCTGATCAAGCACGAGCTTATCCGCACCACGCTTCCCAAGGCCAAGGAACTCCGTCGTATTGCTGAGCCGCTCATCACGCTCTCCAAGACCGATGGCGTTGCCAACCGTCGTCTCGCGTTTGCGCGTCTGCGCGACAAAGAGGCTGTCGGTAAGCTGTTCGTCGAGCTTGGTCCCCGCTACCTGCAGCGTCCCGGTGGCTACCTGCGCATCCTCAAGTGCGGCTTCCGCCCGGGCGACAACGCTCCGATGGCGTACGTCGAGCTGGTGGATCGCCCGGCCGCCGCTTCGGCTGCCGACGCCGAGTAAGCCTCGCGGCTGAAAGTGAAGAAGCCCCGGCCGGGTAACCTGCCGGGGCTTTTTTTATGCCCGGTGGGCTGTCAGCTACGCAAGTGCTTGATCTATGGTTACAAAAGAAACTTCACGCGCCTACTGACAAGGGCATGCACATCGGGTTAACGTGGGTGTCCCGCAACGCACCAACCCCCCATGGCCCTCTCTACCTTGTCGCTCCGTTCGCGTTTCCTGCTGGGTTTCGTCGTGTGTGCCGGCCTCATGGCCTTCGCGCTCTACGCACAGTACGTCATGCATCTCGATCCGTGCCCGCTGTGCATCTTTCAGCGCATCGCCGTCTGCACGATGGGTCTGTTCTTCCTCATCGGTGGCTTTCATTCGCCGAAGAGCCGGTCAGGCCGTGTCGTCTATGCGACGCTCATCACGCTGGGTGGACTCTGGGGCATCGCTACGGCGGGACGCCATCTCTGGCTGCAGTCCCTCCCAGCCGATCAGATCCCCGCGTGCGGTCCCGGCCTGGGCTATCTGTTCGACGCATTTCCGTTCACGAAGATGCTCAAGCTCGCGTTCACCGGCTCGGGTGAGTGCGCCAGGATCGAACCCATCCTGGGCATCCCCATGCCGGGCTGGACCCTGCTCTGGTTCGTGATTCTGATCGTCTGGGCCCTCCTGGCCATTCGCCGCACCGTTCGCTGATTTTCTCGCGCCGCCAAGGCGCCATTACGAAGGCACCGCCGTCATGCAGCACTCCCTCAAAGCCGTAGTTCCCCCGTCCGCCGAATGGACGCCGGGGTCGTGGCGGTCGAGGACCGCCCTCCAGCAGCCCACCTATGAAGATCAGGCGGAGCTCAATCGTGCCCTGGGCCAGCTGGGTGAACTGCCGCCGCTGGTCACGTCGTGGGAAATCCTCACGCTGAAGCAGCGCATTGCCGAGGCGCAGGACGGCGAGCGATTCCTGCTTCAGGGTGGCGACTGCGCCGAGAGCTTCGCCGACTGCAACAGCCCGATCATCTCCAACCGCCTGAAAGTGCTGTTGCAGATGAGCCTCGTGCTCGTGCACGGCATGAAGAAGCCGGTGCTCCGGGTGGGTCGCTTTGCGGGTCAGTATGCCAAGCCACGCTCGGCGGACACGGAGACCCGTGACGGCGTCACGCTGCCGGCGTTCCGTGGCGATCTGGTCAACAGTCCGGAGTTCACTCCGGAGGCGCGTCGCCCGGATCCGCAGCGCTTCATCAAGGCGCATGCGCGTTCGGCGATGACGATGAATTTCGTCCGCGCCCTGATCGACGGCGGTTTTGCCGACCTGCATCACCCGGAATACTGGGATCTCGCCTGGGTCGACCATTCGCCGCTGGCTGCCGAATACAAGCGCATGGTCGCGACCATCGGCGACTCACTGCGTTTCATGGAAACGCTGGCCGGCCAGTCGATCTCCAGTTACTCGCGTGTGGACTTCTACACCTCGCATGAAGCGCTGCTCCTGCACTACGAGGAAGCTCTGACTCGTCAGGTCCCGCGTCAGGACGGCTGGTTCAACCTGTCGACGCACTACCCGTGGATCGGTATGCGCACCGCGGCACTCGACGGCGCTCACACGGAGTACTTCCGCGGCATCCGCAACCCGATCGCCGTGAAAGTCGGCCCCACCGTTCAGCCGGACGAACTCATCCGGCTGATCGATGTGCTGAATCCGACGGAGGAGCCGGGCCGTCTGACCCTGATTCATCGGATGGGGAACGACAAGATCGGTACGCAGCTGCAGCCGCTGCTCGAGGCGGTGAAGCGTGAGGGGCGCCGCGTCCTCTGGGTGGCCGACCCGATGCATGGCAATACCGAGAGCACCAGCAACGGCTACAAGACACGTCGCTTCACCAATATCGCGGGTGAGCTAGACCAGGCGTTCGACATCCATGCGGCCGCCGGCACGCGTCTTGGCGGTGTCCATCTCGAACTCACCGGCGAAAACGTCACGGAGTGTCTCGGTGGCGCGCGCGGTCTGGTCGAGACGGACCTCGATCGCGCTTACAAGTCGATGGTCGATCCACGGCTCAACTATGAACAGTCGCTTGAACTAGCGATGTTGATTGTGAGGAAGTCGGGCGGTATGGCCTGACCTGAAAGAAAAAGGCTCCGGAAACGGAGCCTTTTTAGGACTCGTATCGCGCATGCGAAGATCCAACCATGAGCCACTAGGAAAGGGACCGCCGGATGCAGAGTAAAGCTAAAGCCGTGACCGGACTGCTATTCGTATGTGCGATAACCATCGGAGCGGGAGCCTGCGCCATGTCTGAACCTCGCAACGCACCGGGCACTTTTCCCGTGTCGACGCCTTTCGCGCTGGATACCGCGGGCAGGAGCGTCACCATTCCATTCGACGTCAATGGTGGCAATGCGGATGCGAAGCGGCACCTTATGATCGGAGTGGATGTACCTCATGCATCGGACTTCCCGGCGGTCGACGACGTCCGACTTCATGTCCGGTTGCTCCGCGTCCGGGTCGTGTACGACGACCATGGCACCCATGTGCCGATCGAAACCGAAGACACCGAGACGATCATCGCCGGGAATACGGGTAAGCCACGCCCTCGCGCAGATCCGACGCTGTGCCGTCTGCATCTTTACGCGGGGATCGATAGTGAATCGAACATTTCGATCTGTGGCTTCTACGCGAGGCGCGACGGGCATTACGTCGCCGAGATATCGACCATCGAGGCTATGCCCGCATTCAAGGGCGTCGCGACCACAGTACGTGTAGACGACTATTACAATACCGGCGAATAACGAAGGGACGTACATGGACAAGGATAAGTACACCGTAACGGTTTATGCGGCTGCCCCCGGAACGCCTCTTACGCAAGAGAAGGAGCCGGGTGCCACGTCCACCCCTGGCCACATGTATTACACCACGCAAAAAAACGGGGAAGAGCCGCAGAGCTACGGGTTCGCCCCCGTCAAGCACGGGTCTATGGATGGTCCGGGACGTGTCGTCCGGGACGACGTAGCCAACTACAAGGATCCTCTGTATTCGAGAACCATGGAGGTATCGAAGGACCAATATGACAAGCTGAACGACTACGGCAATCGTCCGAAGGAGAACGGCTTCGACACGTATTACAAAGATGCCCGAAACAACTGTGTCGACTTCACGTGGTCGGCGCTGAATCACGCGAACATCAAGCGCACCGAGATAGGCAAGGACAAGCAGTCAGTGGAGAAGGACGGTCCGGATGCCCTGAGGCCGTCCCATAACGTGGATGGGCTCAAAAGCATCAAAGATCCCGTGCCGGGCAGTAGCCTCAATTCCCAGCACAGCAATCCCATGCCAAAGAACCAGAGCCTGCTTCAGTGGATGCTGAGCGAGGAAAAGCGCGGTATCGACGATCCTCTTCATCCGGGCAACGGTATGTATCGTCAGGCGTACAGTGGCGTCGATTCACTAAATGCGAAGCATGGGGTGGAGTCGTCGGATCGCGATAAGGACTTCGCAGCATCGATTGCGGCGGGTGCCAAAGCGCAAGGTCTGGACCGCGTGGACCACGTTCTATTGAGCGATGACGGTAGCAGGACCTTTGCTGTCCAAGGGAATCTGCAAAGTTCCCACGGCCTTGATCGTAAGGTCGCACAATTGCAAACCACCGAGGCGCTGAACACACCGATCGCCCAAAGTAGTGGCGAATGGACTCAACACGCTGCGCAGTCCGGACTGCTTGCCAGTCGGCAACAGGCGCAATTGCAGCCGTCTATCGATGTCCAGTCGAGCCAGCAGCATGCCGCCCCGACTATGCGACTGGGGTGATCACGCCATCGGTTTGACTTCGAACGAGGCCTCGTGCCGGCTGCGTGGTGAGAGTATCAAGTTGCTGACGCATGTCGCCCAAGTGCCCAGGCGACATGCTCGCGTACGACAGGCGAGGGGTCCCCGGTGCGCGCGCGAAGTGCCGCGACGACCTCGTCGGTAGTCGGCGCATTGCCCAGGCCGACGGCCAGATTACGCAGCCAGCCCTCATAGCCCGTGCGGCGGATCGCCATCCCTTCGGTGCGCGACAGGAATTCCTGCTCGCTCCATGCGAAGAGGTCGACCAGCCTGGGGCCATCGAGACTGTGCCTCGGGGCGAAATCGGGCTCCGTGGCGTCCTGCGCGAACTTGTTCCAGGGGCAGATGAGCTGACAGTCGTCGCAGCCGAACACACGATTGCCGATCGATGCGCGCAGCTCCTCGGGGATGCTGCCCTTGAGCTCGATCGTCAGGTATGAAATGCACTTACGAGCGTCGAGTCGATACGGCGCCACGATCGCCTGGGTCGGGCAGATGTCGATGCACCGGCGACAGCTGCCGCAATGCGCGCTCGCGGGTTCGTCGACGGGCAAGGGCAAATCGGTGTACAGCTCACCGAGGAAGAAATACGAGCCCGCGCGCTTATTGATCAGGACCGTGTGCTTGCCGATCCAGCCGAGCCCCGCATTACGGGCCAGCGCTTTCTCGAGTACCGGTGCCGAATCCACGTAGGCCCGGTAGCCGAAGTCGCCGATGCGTTCGCCAATCTTTGCCGCCAGTTTCTGCAGGCGATTGCGCATGACCTTGTGATAGTCGCGCCCCAGCGCGTAGCGGGCGATGTAGGCCTTTTCGCCGTCGTTGACCACGTCCCAAGCGTTCGACGTGCCAGGCGGTATGTAGTCCATGCGCACGGACACCACGCGTAAGGTGCCGGGCTCGAGTTCAGCCGGGCGGCTGCGGCGTGTGCCGTGGCGAGCCATGTAGTCCATCTCGCCGTGATGGCCATCGGCCAGCCAGCGTTCGAGATATGCCTCGTCGTGACCGAGGTCCGGGCCCGCGATGCCGACGTCCGCAAAGCCGAGCTCGCGCGCCCAACGTTTGATGTCGGTGGCGAGTGCGGCGTAGTCGGTGTCGGTGGTGGCGGGCATACGTGCATTCTACTTGGCCCTCCTATAATCCTCCGATGACCGCACCCAACCTCGATATCGCCCTCTTCACGTCCGGGCAGGCCCGTGCCATCGACCGGCGCGCGATCGACGAACTCGGCATCCCGGGCTTCGAACTGATGACGCGTGCCGCGGCGGCCGCCTATCGGATGCTCCGGCTGCGCTGGCCGCAAATCCGGCGACTCAGAGTGGTGTGCGGCCCGGGAAATAACGGTGGCGACGGCTATCTGGTCGCGCGCGATGCGCTGCGAGATGGTCTGGCCGTCGACCTCCTGGCACTCGGCGTACCCAGTGGCGCGGACGCCTCTCAGGCACGGCAGGCCTTCGAGGCCGTGGGCGGCCGCGTTGAGGCCTTCGAGGCGTGGCCCTCGCTGCCGGCCGCCGAACTGATCGTGGATGCGATCTACGGGACGGGACTCAATCGCGCACCGGAGGGCGAGGCCTGCAAAGCGATCGAAGCGATCAACGGCACGAAGGTGGCCGTTTTTGCCCTGGATGTGCCCACGGGACTGAACGCCGATACGGGCGACTGTCCGGGTGTGGTCGTCCGCGCCGACGCCACGGCGACCTTCATCGTGCACAAACGCGGCATGCATACGCATCGGGCCGAGGTGGCGGGCGATATCGAGCTCCATTCACTCGACCTGCCGGACAGCGCCCTGGAGTCGCCGGACGCGTGCCTGCTCATCGAAGCCTCGTTGCCGCGTCGTCCGCGGGATTCCCACAAGGGCAGTAACGGCCATATCCTCGCGATCGGCGGCGACCACGGTACCGGCGGTGCCGTGCGCATGGCTGCCGAGGCTGCGCTCCGAACGGGTGCGGGACTGGTCAGTGTGGCCACCCGCGAGGAGAACGTGCTGGCGATGAATGCCGCGCGCCCGGAGTTGATGGCACATGGCGTCAACGGCCCGCAGGCGTTGCAGCCCATGCTCGACAAGGCATCGGTGGTGGCCCTCGGTCCCGGACTCGGCCAGGCGGCCTGGGGGCACGCTCTCTGGACCACCGCGCTGGACGCCGGCTTGCCCACGGTGCTGGATGCCGATGGGCTCAATCTGCTTCACGCCGAGCCGCGCGCACTTCCGGAACACATTGTCCTGACCCCGCACCCCGGGGAAGCGGCACGCCTGCTCGGCGTCGACACCGCGGCGATTCAGGCCGATCGATTCGCGGCGGCCCGCGAGCTGGCCCGGCGCTACCGCGCCGTCGTCGTCCTGAAGGGCAATGGCAGCCTGATCGCTTCGCCCGAGGGCGAGGTCGCCGTGTGCCCGTGGGGGAACCCGGGCATGGCGAGTGGCGGAATGGGGGATACCCTGACCGGTATCGTCGCTGGCTTGCTGGGGCAGGGATGTAGACCTTATGAAGCCGCTTGCCTCGGCGTGGCGCTGCATGCGCGCGCCGCGGATGTGGCGGCGCGAGCCGGCGAGCGTGGCCTGCTTGCCGGCGACCTGCTCGAGCCGCTTCGCCGGCTCGTCAACGGGCTACCCTCATGAGCGGCGCCGAGCGGATGCTTCCTGACGAGGAAGCAACCCTCACCCTCGGCCGCAGTGTGGCCGGGGCGTTTCCCGGCGGTCTGGTCGCCTTCCTGCATGGCGATCTCGGCGCGGGGAAAACGACGTTCGCCAGAGCGTTTCTTCGCGCGCTCGGTGTCGGCGAGCGCGTAAAGAGCCCGACGTACAGCCTCGTCGAGGGTTACGACATCGGCGATCGTCGTGCCTTTCATCTCGATCTGTATCGCATCGCGGATCCCGGCGAACTCGAATGGCTGGGCCTCGACAGCCTGGCCGAGCCCGGCGCCATCGTCCTCGTGGAATGGCCTGAGCGCGGCGCTGGGGCGTTACCGCCTGTCGATCTGGAGCTGTACTTCCGACATGCCGACGGCGGCCGCGCCGTTCGGCTCGAGGCGCGGACTCCCACGGGTCGGCGACTTCTGGAAGCCCTCGGCGACTGACCTTCCTGTCGCCGTTTGGCGTGCATTCCTGTACGCGCGTTGACGAAGGTTTCGCAGGTTATGGATTATCAAGGGAAAAGATATTGCATTCGTCGGGCGCATGGAGTTCAATCCGGGCCATATGAGGGGAATCACCAACAAATTAGGCCTGCTTGCGTGCGTGACCGCCGTCGCGACGTTTGCTCCTGCCGCCTCGAATGCGGCCGACGTGAAGGCAGCCCGCGTCTGGGCGGGCCCGGAATACACCCGGGTCGTTTTCGATCTCTCCGGTCCGGCGACCTACAAGATGTCCCAGGGAGACACCCCGGGCAGCGTGGTGCTGGATATCGCCGGCAGCTCGGTGACGGGGGATTTCTCCGCGCCAGGCGCGCAGGGCCTGTTCAAGTCGATGACGACGGGCAGGCAGGGCGGCGGCGCCCGCCTGGTCGCCAGCGTCGATGCAAGGGCGAAGCCGAAGAGTTTCCTTCTGAAGCCGGCCGGGGACTACGGGTACCGGCTGGTGCTCGACCTTTACCCGGGCGGGCAGAGCGACCCCGGCGATAACAGTCCAACGGACAACGACACGCCCGCGATTGCGAAGGCTGCCGCGCAGGCCGATGCGGAAGCCGCCGCGGATACGCCGACGGTTGCGCCCTCCGGCGGAAAACGCGGCAGGGCTGGAAAGACGGCAAAGACGATTTCAGCCGGCTCGCCGCCGATGCTGACCGGTGAGCGCAAGGTCGTCGTCGCGATCGATGCGGGCCACGGCGGTGAAGATCCCGGTGCCAGGGGCGCTACAGGACTGCGCGAGAAGGACGTCACGCTGCAGGTGGCGCGCGAACTCGCGGATCAGATCAATCGCCAGCCCGGCATGCAGGCCGTCCTGACCCGTAACGGCGATTACTTCATTCCGCTGAAGCGCCGCTACCAGATCGCTCGCGAGCACAACGCGGACATGTTCGTGTCGATTCACGCGGACGCGTTCAAGAACGGCGATGCCAAGGGCTCGTCGGTCTGGGTGCTATCCCCTCGCGGAAAGACGTCGGAGGCCTCGCGCTGGCTGGCTGACCGCGAAAACCGCGCCGACCTGGTCGGCGGCGTCTCGCTGGACGACAAGGACGATTCCCTCGCCGCCGTGCTGCTGGATCTCCAGCAGGGCTACGCGATGCAGGCCAGCGAATCCATCGCCGGCAACGTGCTGAAGGCCCTCGGCCGCCTGGGCCCGACCCATCGCGGCTACGTCGAGCGCGCCAACTTCGTGGTGCTGCGTTCGCCGGACGTCCCCTCGATCCTGGTCGAGACGGCCTTCATCACGAATCCCACCGAAGAAAAGCGCCTGCGCGACGACGGTCACCGTCGTGAGCTGGCGACCGCGGTGCTCGGCGGCGTGCGCAACTATTTCGAGTCCATGCCGCCCCCGGGTACGTGGTTTGCCGCGCAGGCCGCGCGGCGCAACGGCACGTCGCTGGCTTCGACGGCGGCGAGTGCGCCCGCCGCGCCGGCCGTGGCCTCGGACGCCGGTGCCGTGGCATCCGACGCGGTCAAGGCGGCGACGACCCGGGTGGTCGCCAGTCGTGAGCCTGTCGCGAAAGCGCCCGCCAGCCGGGCTCCGACGCCCGCACCCCGACCAGAACCCGAACCCCTCAAGGGCGGGGCCAAACGTCCGCCATCCGACGCCATCGTCGTGCAGACCGTCGACGCCCCGCCGAAGCCGGCGGCGCCCGCCGGCCGCGCCGATGACAACGTGCGCGACCTGCACCGCGTCAACCGCGGTGAGACGCTGACCGGTATCGCCCAGCAGTACGGCGTGTCGGTCGGCGCGCTCAAGAGCGCCAACAAGATGAACGACAACAACGTCCGCATCGGGTCGGTGATGGTCATTCCGTCGAGCTGACGGAGTCGCCTTGGGCTATCCTTTCGACCTGAACGCAGTCAGGTCGTAAGCCATGCCCATTCGCCCCCTGCCGCCCGAGCTGATCAACCAGATCGCGGCCGGCGAAGTCATCGAGCGGCCCGCCTCGGTGGTCAAAGAGCTCGTCGAGAACAGCATCGACGCAGGCGCCCGCCGCATCGAGGTCGATATCGAGCAGGGCGGCTCCCGCCTGATCCGCGTGCGCGACGACGGCGGCGGCATTCCTTGCGACGAACTTGCCCTGGCCGTGGCCTCGCATGCGACGAGCAAGATCGGCAGCTTCGACGACCTCGAGCGCGTCGCGAGCATGGGATTCCGCGGTGAGGCCCTGGCCTCCGTGTCATCGGTGGCGCGGTTCGCGCTGACGTCCCGTTCGACCGGTGAAGACGCCGCCTGGCGTATCGAGGTGGATGGCGGTCGCCTGCAGGAAGCGCGTCCCGCGCAGCATCCGCCGGGTACCACGATCGAGGTGCGCGACCTGTTCTACAACGTGCCGGCCCGACGCAAGTTTCTCCGCGCCGAGCGCACCGAGTTCGCTCACATCGACGACCTGCTGAAATCGCTGGCACTGGCGCGCGAAGGCGTCGATATCCGCCTGTCGCACAATGGCAAGCCGGTGCGGCTGCTGAAGCCGGCCCGCGACGAACATGCCGCGCTGGCCCGTGTCGCCGAGGTCCTCGGTCCGGAATTTCCGGGCCAGTCACTGCGGGTCGATCACGAGGCGGCCGGTCTGCGCCTGTCCGGCTGGGTAGGGTTGCCCACGGCATCCCGTTCCCAGGCCGACCAGCAATATTTCTACGTCAACGGGCGCCTCGTCCGCGATCGCATCGTCGCGCATGCCGTACGCCAGGCGTATGCCGACGTGCTGTTTCATGGTCGTCATCCGGTCTTCGTGCTGTTCCTTACGCTGGATCCGGTCGGCGTCGATGTGAACGTGCATCCGGCCAAGAGTGAAGTGCGCTTTCGCGAACAGCGACTCATCCACGATTTTCTTTTCCGGACTTTGCACGAGGCGCTCGCGCAGACACGCGCCGGTGTCGCCGCAGCGGCGGGCGAAGGGTCCGTGGCCATGGTGGGCACGGTGGGCTCGGGCTTCGTGCAGCCCGGCTTTACCGCCACCCAGTCGTCGGCTCCTCCGATGGCCGCCTGGCCGCAGGCGGGCAGTCAGTCGCGCCTGACACTCGGTGTCCGCGACGAGCCGCTCGCCGGCTATGCCACGTTGTTCGGCAGCACCGCATCGGCGCCGCGCCCCTCGACGTCGTGGACGCCGCCAGCCGGCAACGAGCCGGAGTCGGGTGGCGACGTCCCGCCGCTGGGCTACGCGATCGCGCAGCTGAAGAACATCTACGTACTCGCCGAGAACGAGCACGGGATGGTGCTGGTCGACATGCACGCGGCGCACGAGCGAATCACTTACGAGAAGCTCAAGAACGGTCGCGTCACCGCCAACCTGCGCTCGCAGATGCTACTGGTGCCGTTGTCGATCGCGGTCAGCGCGCGCGAAGCCGCCGCTGCCGAAGAACATGCGGACGCACTGGGTGAGTGGGGCCTGGAGCTGTCGCGCAGTGGCCCGTCGGGCGTCGTTGTGCGGCGTATCCCCTCGCTGCTGGAAGGTGCCGATGTGGCGCAGCTGACCCGCGACGTGCTCGGCGAACTCGCCCAGCACGGCAGCTCACGTCGTCTCGAGGAACTCGAAAACGAACTGCTTTCGACGATGGCGTGTCACGGCTCGGTACGGGCTGGCCGACGCCTGGGCATTCCTGAAATGAACGCTTTGCTTCGCGAGATGGAAGCCACGGAGCGCTCCGGTCAGTGCAATCACGGCCGGCCGACCTGGGTGCAGTTGTCGCTGGGGGAGTTGGACAGGCTGTTCCTGCGCGGTCGCTGAATCCGTGTATGCTGGACGGATAGACGTCCAAACCGGAGTATCGCCATGATCCGTTCGTTTGCCTTCGCCTCCGTCGTGGCGGTCACGTCCGGCAGTGTCATTGCCGGCGATGCCTATACCGCCGCCGTGGAAAAAGTCCGCGCGTCGCGCCTCGAAACCCTCAAGGCGCCGGCCGGATGGCTCAGCCTGATCGGCCTGGAATGGTTGCAGCCGGGAGCGAATCGCGTCGGCAGCGCCGCGGACAATGACATCGTTCTCAAGGCCGGCCCGGCGCACCTCGGCGTCGTCACGCTGGACGACACCGGCAACGTCACGCTGGAAGTCGCCAGGGGCAGCGGTGTCCTTGTCGACGGTCGCGAGGTACAGCGGGCGACCCTGGTGGACGACGGCGGCAACGGTGGCAAGGCGACCGAAGTGCGCTTCGGCTCCGCCAATTTCTTCGTCATCGCCCGCGACGGCAAGAAGGCGCTGCGCGTAAAGGACGAGAAGGCGGAGACCCGCACGCACTTCGTCGGCCTGGACTATTTCCCGGTCGATCCGTCGTGGCGCGTCGAAGCGGAGTGGGTACCGTTCGATCCTCCGCATGAGATCGAGATCGGCTCGGTGCTTGGCACGATCGACAAGGAAAAGGTACCGGGCAGAGCGGTGTTCACGCGCGACGGGCACACCTACGAGCTCTTCCCGATCCAGGAAGAACCCGACTCGCTGTTCTTCGTTTTCGCCGACCGCACCAGCGGTAAGGAGACGTACGGAGCCGCACGCTTCCTCGATACCCCGTTGGCGAAGGACGGCAAACTCGTGCTCGATTTCAACGAAGCCCGCAATCCGCCCTGTGCGTTCACGCCGTACGCCACCTGCCCACTGGCACCGCCCGAAAACCGGCTGGATGTCCGGGTGACGGCGGGCGAGAAGAAGTACGCGGGCGGCCACGGCTGACGCCAGGCTCGCCCACGCGCGGGAAGGCCAGCGTCAGCGTCGCATGCGCTCAGGCGCCCTTGAAGGTCGGCTTGCGCCGCTCCAGGAACGCGCTGGTGCCTTCCTGCATGTCTTCCGTCGAGAAGGCGATGGCAAAGCCCTGGGTCTCGAAAGCCAGTCCCTGATCGATCGCGCACTCGCCACCCTCGATCACGGCTTCCAGAATTCCCTTCAGCGCGAGCGGCGCGGCGGCGGCAAGCTGTTCGGCCATGGCATCCACGGCGGCATCCAGTTCATCGGCCGCCACGACGCGGGTGACGATCCCGACGCGTTCGGCACGCGCGGCGTCGATCTGCTGGCCGAGCAGACACAGCTCCAGTGCGATGCCGCGACCGGCGAGGCGGGTGAGACGCTGCGTGCCGCCAAAGCCGGGGATCAGACCGAGGCCGATTTCCGGCTGACCGAAGCGCGCCTTGTCGCTGGCGACGCGCAAGTGGCACGCCATGGCCAGTTCCATGCCGCCTCCCAGTGCGTAGCCCTGGATCTTGGCGATCACCGGCTTGCCGAGCCGTTCGACGGTCAGCATGAGGTCCTGCCCGGCCCGTGAAGCGGCCTGCGCCTTCACCGGGGACCAGACGGTCATCTCCGAGATGTCCGCACCGGCGACGAAGGCTTTCTCGCCAG
Source organism: Luteibacter sp. 22Crub2.1 (assembly GCF_900167995.1). Lineage (NCBI taxonomy): Bacteria > Pseudomonadati > Pseudomonadota > Gammaproteobacteria > Lysobacterales > Rhodanobacteraceae > Luteibacter > Luteibacter sp. 22Crub2.1. Next base: position 59,617 of record NZ_FUYT01000017.1, on the reverse strand, counting down.
CGCCGGCGAGGACCACCACACGGACGGCATCGTCCTGGGCGGCCTGGCGGAAGGCGAGCGTCAGCTCGCCGATGGTTTCGCGGTTGAGCGCGTTGAGCTTGTCGGGGCGGTTGACCGTGATGTGGCGCACGGCGCCGCGGTCGGCGGTGGTAAGCGTACGAAAGGCCATGGCGGTTCCTGGCGGTTGGGCAAGGAGGCGGATGGTAGCAGGGGAACCTTTACCCCCTGCGCGGCGTCTTATGGCGTACGGACGGGGCGGCGACCGATGGATTATCCTCCACGCACGCCCAGGGTTCCGGGTTCATGGAGAACGGGATGCCATCCTCGCGTTTGCTGGTCACGATCGCCGCACTGCTGTGCCTGCCCGCCCTCCCGGCGTTGGCACAGGCACCGTCGACGGCGCCTGCGTCCGGTGCTCCGGTCATCGACAAGACTAAGCTGTCGTATGCGATCGGTTATCAGATCGGCACGCAGTTCGCCAACAGCGCGCAGCCCGACGTGGACATCGCCGTGCTGGTCAAGGCACTGCAGGATGGTTATGCAAAGCGTGCGCCAGGCGTTCCGATCGACGTGATGCAGCAGCAGCTCGTCAACTTCGATGCCAAGGTCCAGCGCGACTCGGCGGTCGAATTCCGTCGTGTCGCCACCGCCAATGCGAAGCGCAGCGCGGATTTCCTCGCCCGCAATCGCACCCGCCCCGGTGTGACCACGTTGCCCTCCGGCATCCAGTACGCCGTGCTCGCCAAGGGCAACGGCGCACAGGCGCAGGTCACCAGCACGGTCGTGGTGAATTACCGCGGGGCGCTGATCGATGGTACGGAGTTCGACAGCTCGTACGCGCACGGCAAGCCCGTGACCTTCACGGTCAACCGCGTCATACCCGGTTGGCAGGACGTCATTCCGCGCATGCATGTCGGTGACAAGTGGAAAGTGGTGATTCCACCGGCGCTGGCCTATGGCGAGCGCGGCGAACTGCCGCGCATCGGGCCCAACGAGGCGTTGTTGTTCGACCTCGAGCTCATCGACGTCAAGCCCTGACCGTCGCGCTAGAATGGCCGACGGTATGGCCATCGTCTCTTCCTCCTCGCTGCCCCTGACTCCCTGCACCGGCGTGTGCCGGCTCGACGCGCGCGGCCTCTGTGAGGGCTGTCTGCGCACGGGTGACGAAATCGCCCGCTGGTCCACGATGGACGACGAGCAGAAACTCTGGTTGATGGACCGGATCCTCCCAGGCAGGCAGGGCGCCTGATGGATGACCTGCTCGCCCGGCTGCACGGCGCGCTGCTTCCCCTGGAGGCGCCCCCGGGACCGCGCGGCTGGAATCATGAGGACATGGCCGAGCTGATCGGCGATGCACCAAGGCGTGCCGCGGCGGTGCTGATCGGTATTCGTGACGACCGTGAGCAGCGTGTCGTGCTCACCGTACGCACGGACACGCTGCAGCAGCATGCGGGTCAGGTCGCCTTTCCCGGCGGCCGGGTGGAGGATCACGACGAGGACGCGGTCGCCACGGCCCTGCGCGAAAGTCACGAGGAAATCGGGCTCGATGCGCGCATGGTAACGCCGTTGGGGTTCCTGGAATCCTTCGAGACGATCAGCGGTTACTCCGTCACGCCGGTGGTTGCGCGTATCGCGGCCGAGGCGACACTGACGCCCGATCCCGGCGAGGTGGCCGAGGTCTTCGAGGTTCCTTTCGCCTTCTTTCTCGAGCCCGAAAACCTCCGCCGCTATACGATGGATTTCCGTGGCCACCGCCGCGACATGGTCGAATTTCTCCATGCGGGTTACCGCATCTGGGGTGTCACGGCGGCCATTCTTCTCAACCTGCTCAAGCGAATGGGGCATCACCCATGTTGATCTCGCGCACGCTGATAGACGCCATCACCGCTTCGCACCTGCCGGCGCAGGATGTGCTTTTCGTCGATGCGCGTTTCGACCTGGCGCAGCCGTCGAAGGGGGATGAGGACTACGCACAGGCGCACGTGCCTGGCGCGGTGCGTGCCGACCTCGATCGTGACCTCGCCGACATGGCCACGCCGGCGAACGGCCGGGGGCGACATCCGTTGCCGTCCGCGGCGTCGTTCGCGGCGTGGCTGTCGCGCGCGGGGTGGCGCCCCGATTTGCAGGTCGTCGTTTACGACGCGGCAGGCGGCGCACTGGCGGCGGCACGTCTGTGGTGGCTGGCCCGTCTGGCCGGCCTCGACAATGTCGCGGTGCTCGACGGAGGCTGGGCCGCCTGGGAGGCGGCCAGGCTTCCCGTCGATGCGAGGGTGGCTTCGCGTGATGCGACGGCGGTACACGCGGCCTTCGACGACGCTGGCACGGTCGGTGCGGATGAACTCGCCGATGGTGTCGCCAGCGGGCGCTTCGTTCTGCTGGATGCGCGTGCGGCGCCGCGCTACCGGGGCGACGTCGAACCGCTCGATCCCGTGGCGGGGCACGTACCGGGAGCGCGCAACCGGCCGTTTACCGACAACCTCGACGCGCAGGGCCGGTTTCGCTCACCGGAAGACCTTCGTCGCGCCTTCGAAGGGGTGATCGGACCGCACCCGGCGGAAGACGTCGTACACATGTGCGGCTCCGGCGTGACCGCATGCCATAACCTGCTGGCCATGGAGTACGCGGGGCTGTGCGGATCGCGTCTGTATGCGCCGTCGTGGAGTGGCTGGGTGAGCGACCGGTCGCGCGGTGTGGCGACCGGCGAGGGCTGAGGTCGGCTCCTCGCCGGCGATGGGTCAGAGCGACACCGTCCGCCGCTCGCGCGCACTCAGCTGCGCCGCCTCGATCACCCGGATGACATCGCGGGCCTCGCGTGCGGCGACCGGCAAGGTCGCACCCTCGCGAATCGCAGCGGCCACACCTTCGTAATACGCCGTGTAACGGCCGGGCAGCGTATCGATCACCGTGGTGCTGCCATCGGCATCGGTGAACCGGCCGAACGACGCCGGCTCGTCTTCGCCCCAGTTCGCGCCGCCCGGGCGGCGGCCCTCACGAAGCGCGGCTTCCTGGCCGTCGATGCCGTACTTCACGAAGCTGCCGCCATCGCCGTGGACGAGATAGCGCGGGCCCGGGTCGCGGACCATGACCGACGCATGCAACACCGCGCGCCGATGGCCGTAATCGAGCACGAGATGGAAGTAGTCATCCACCTTAGCGGCTGCGCGCTGGCGCGTGACATCCGCGGTGATCGCCTGAGGCAGGCCGAACAACACCAGGGCCTGGTCGATCAGGTGCGCGCCAAGGTCATAGAGCAGGCCGGATCCCGCGACCTCGGTCTCGCGCCACCCCTGCTTGATCTCGGGGCGGAAGCGATCGAAGTGCGCCTCGAAGTAGACGACCTCGCCGAGGCGGCCGTCGTCGACGAGGCGACGTACGGTCAGGAAATCGTTGTCCCAGCGACGGTTCTGGAAGACGGAAAGGCGGCGGTCCACGCGGTCGGCCAGCGCGATCAGGGCATCGGCCTCGGCGGCGTTCAGCGTGAACGGCTTGTCGACCACGACGTGCTTACCTGCTTCCAGCGCGGCGCGCGCCAGCGGCGCATGGCTCTCGTTGGGCGAAGCGATCACGATCAGCTCGAGCGACGGGTCCGCGATCAGGTCGTGAGGATGTTCATACGCCGTGGCCTCGGGAAAGTCACGGGCGATCTGTTCCGCACGGCGACTGCCGATGGCGGCGAGACGAAGGCCTTCCGCCGCGGCGATCAGTGGCGCATGGAAGAAGGCACCTGCTGTGCCATAGCCGATCAGGCCGGTGGGAATCGGTTGCATAGTCGTTCCTGAGGTAGTCCTGGCAACAAGCGTAGCGCGAGCCGCCTGAGCGTTTCGTTCAGGAATTCGCGGTTTTCTGTCGCCCCCGATCGTCGCTCGGCGTGACATTCCCTGCACGGGGCGACGCAGAGCATCGGCGGCGAATTCCCATAAGAGACATGACCCATGGTGGCAGCGAAGAAAGCCGCGCCCGTACCCTCCGCCGCGACGAGTGAGTGGCCCGGCAAGGTCGTACTTGTGACCGGCGGTGCGCAAGGTGTGGGCAAGGGCATCGCGGAAGCGGTACTGGCCGCCGGTGGCTCCGTGGTCATCGGCGATCTGGATGCCGAAGCCGGCAAGGCCTGTATCGACGAATGGGACGCGGGCGAGCGCGCCGCGTTTCTCGTGCTGGATGTCGCGAAGGAAGCGAGTGTCAGGCGTTTCGTGGCCTCGTCATTGCGACGCTTCGGTCGCATCGACGGCCTGGTCAACAACGCAGGCATCGCCAACCCTGTGAACGGTCCGATCGAGAAGCTCGACTGGAGCGAATGGAAGCGGCGCATCGATACGAACCTCGGTGGGACCTTTCTCTGCAGCAAGCATGCCTTGCCGGCGCTGAAGAAGAGCAACGGCGCCATCGTCAATATTTCCTCGTCGCGCGCGCACCAGTCCGAGCCCGACACGGAAGCCTATGCGGCGAGCAAGGGCGGCATCGTCGCGTTGACGCACGCGCTCGCGATCAGTGTGGGACCGGTTCGCGTCAATGCGATCAATCCGGGGTGGATCGTGGTGGATGACTGGAAGAAGCCATCGGCGCGCCACAAGCCGAAGCTGTCAGCGGCGGATCATGCGCAGCACCCGGTCGGGCGGGCGGGTATTCCGCCGGACGTCGGTGCGCTGGCGGTGTTCCTGTTGTCGTCGCATGCGGGGTTCATCACCGGCGAGAACTTCACCGTCGACGGTGGGGTTGCGCGGAAGATGCATTACGTCTGAAGCCCTGCCGACGATGGCATCCCGCTGTGCCGCTGAAGAGGCACGGTCGTCTTCCCGCCGGGATCGAATCGCCCGTTGGCCTCGTTGTAATCCCACTGCTCGACCACGCATGTCGAGCGATCGGTGGTCGGGTCGTGGCGGATGACATTGAAGGAGTTGCTTATTCCTTCGCGAATGCGCGTCGATAACGCCGTGCCCGCCTGCACCGACCACAACTCACTGGACAGTGCACGCTTTTCGGTGTTGAGCGGCCTGACATAAGGCAGGTGGATGTGTCCGCCGAGCACAAGGTCGGCGCCGGCGGCGGCCCAGGCGGCAATCGCGCGCTCATGGTTGATCAGAAGGTTCTCGACGTCCTTCTCCCGTATCACATGGACCGGCTGGTGCGTTACGACGACGCGCAACTGATCGGCGGTGGCCTCGCGTAGCTGCTGGCTGACGCGTTCGATCTGCGCATCGGATACCTCGCCGTTCTTGTGCCGGTGCGCCCGGACGGTATTGACGCCGATGACCAGCAACGCGTCGTCCGTGTGCCTGGGCTCCAGGTTTGCCCCGAAGACGCGGCGGAAACCACCGAACGGATCGAAGGCGCGTGCGAAGACGTTCAACAACGGGACGTCGTGGTTTCCCGGAATCACAAGGGTAGGGCGCCCGTAGCCGTCGATGAAACGGCGGGCGGCATCGAACTGGCTGCGCCGCGCGCGCTGCGTCACGTCACCGGAAAGAATGACGAGATCCGGCCGCATCGAGATGATCAGTTCGCTCAGTGCCGACACCACGTCGGGACGCTCGGTGCCGAAGTGCGTATCGGAAATCTGTACCAGCGTGCTCAACCCGGATCCTCCCCTGGCTGGCGTTCACCATGGGTAAGCAGCACGAGCGGGCGCGGCGCGGCGCGGAAAACGATAGGCGGATCGAGCCAGACGATCTCGCCGTCGACGGCCACCTTGATCTTCGCGCGGTGGTGTTTCGGTTTGACCGTGAGCTCGCGAAACGGAAAGCTGACGACGTCGTCCGCTTCGCCGAGCTTGCCCAGGGCGCCGCTGAGTATGAGGCGGAGCATGGTGAGCTTCCCGATAGGCTTGAGCACGAGCCCGGCCAGCGTGCCATCGTTGCGATGCACGTCCACCGCCTCGGGCAGACCGATTTTCTCCAGCTGCAGCGCATTGTTACCGACGAACAGTGTAGGCGTGCGCAGCTGACGTGACCGCGTGCCGTCGGTCACTTCGACGCGAAGCGGCCGGAAACCCTTCATCAGCGTCGACAGGCCCGACCACAACGCTACGATGCGGTGCCGGCCGAAACGCTGTTTCCACGTCTCGCGGTCTTCGAGCACCTGCGGATAGAGACCGAGGCTCGCATTCACCAGGAACACGCGATCGTTGACCATGCCGATCTGCGCGTTGATCGGCGTAGACCGCACGAGCGCCTCGGCGGCGCCGCGCGTGTCGGTCGGAATGCCGTGCGTCCGGCCGACGAAGTTGAAGGTACCTTGCGGCAGGATGCCCATGGTCAGCTGTTCGCGCCACGCCGCGGCGGCAACGCAGTTGATGGTGCCGTCGCCGCCCGCGGCCACGATCGCGCCACCCTGCTTGCTGGCGTACGCGGCGGCGTCGCGGACGACGTCCACGATGTCGTGCTCGTCGTCGATGAGAAAAAACGCATGAGGATGTCCGGCGGCATCGAGAATCGAGGCGATCTCGTCGCGTGCCGCCGCGGCGTCCTGTCGGCCGGAGCCGGCATTCATGACAATGGCGAAAGAGACTGGACTGGACATCGCTGGATCGAAGCATTCGCCTCGTTACGGCCGCATGAAATTACGTCCTGGCCTGCCGGCCCTCGCGAAGGCGGAGGTATTCCGCGCTGCCGACACACAGCGTGACCCAGGCAAGGCCCGTGGCGTATCCCGCCATCACGTCGCTGAAGTAATGCACCTGGAGCAGGATGCGGCTGATGCCGACCACGGTGATCATGGCCACGGCAGCGATCACGATGAGCCGGTGCCAGCGAGGTGGGCAAAGCACCAGCAGGACATACGCGAGCATGCCGTAGAACACCATCGACCCCGATGCATGGCCACTGGGAAAGCTGTAGCTGTGTTCGACGATGAAGCCATGGTCGTGCAGCGGCCGTTCGCGCTGGAACCAGCCCTTGAGCGCACTGTTGATCGCGGCGGTGCCGACTAGCGTGGCGATCCAGGTGATGGCGAGGCGCACGTGCCGGCGAAGCAACAGCGCGAGGAAGACGACGCCCGTGGCCACGCCGACGACGACGGGATCGCCCGTGTGGGTGACCCAGGCGATCGCACGCAGCACGGGCAGGGGCAGGTTGGCGCGGAGGTCGGCGGCGAGGCTGGCGTCGAAGACGGTCAGGCCTGCCTGCTCGCGAACCTCCACCGCGATCGCCGTGGCGATCACCAGCATGGCGACGATGACGACCATGGCGGTCGTGGGGCGCAGGAAGGCGCGGGCCGCCGGGTCCAGTCCTTCTCGTCGCCGCACGGCGCGGCGCCACGCCACGTCGGCGCCCAGCAGGGCGGCGACCAGAAGGAGCGCCCAGACCGACAGGGCGTGGCGACTGATCCAATCCAATGGCACTGCGATCACTCCTCGTCTCATGGCAGGATCGGCATGTTGCCACGCCGCGACCTCGCGGCCCGAAAAGGGGATGAACATGTCGAAGGTTTCGTTGGCTCGCGCGGTGCTCGCGCTGGCCCTTCTCGCTGGCGCTGCCTCCGCCGTTCATGCCGACGGCGCGCCGCTGGCGCATCGCATCGTGCGCGTCGGCCTGCCGGCGGCAAGCCAGGGCACTTCCGGCCGTCTGATCCTGTTCGCCATGCCCGCTTCGGCTGCGAAAGACGGCAAGGCGGAAGAAGTGGACACCAACCCGTTCCAGCCGACCGCGGTGTCGGTCGCGGCCAGGGACGTCGGCTGGATCGCTGGCGGCCAGACGGTCGACCTCGACACGGACGGCGAGGCGTTCCCCGCGGGCTTTTCGAGCCTTCCGCCAGGCGATTACCTTTTCCAGGCGGTGCTCGACGTGGGGCATGACTACAACTACAGCGGACGTCACGCCGGCGATCTGATCAGCCCGGTCACGGCCGTCAGGCTGACGCCGGGCGGTAGCCTGCCCACGCTCACTCTCGATACCACCGTGCCCGCGAAGGACCCCTGGAACCTGCCGCCGGCGGCACCGCAGGCCATCCGCGACGCGCTGCCCGAGGCGCGCAAGCATGCGCATGCGGAGACGTTCGAGAGTCCCGCTCTGACGGCTTTCGCCGGTCGCCCCCTGTCGATCCGTGCCTGGGTCGTCACGCCGCCCGGCTACGACCCCAAAGCCTCGACACGTTATCCCACCGTCTATCTGACACACGGCTTCGGGGGTGGCTTCGACCGGTTCACGGGGACCATCGCGTCGGTATGGTCGGCCATGGCCAACAAGCAGATGCCACCGATGATCTGGGTCCTGCTCGATGAATCCGGTCCTACGGGTACGCACGAATTCGCCGATTCGGTGAACAACGGCCCCTGGGGCCAGGCGCTGACCACGGAATACATCCCGTGGCTCGAGACCCGCTACAAGATGGACGCCAGGGTGAGCGGTCGCTTCCTCAATGGCCATTCGTCCGGCGGCTGGGCCACGCTGTGGCTGCAGACGCGTTATCCGAAGGTGTTCGGCGGCACCTGGTCGACCTCTCCGGATCCGAGCGATTTCCACGACTTCACCGGCATCGACCTCTACGCGCCCCACGCCAACGCCTATAAAGCGGCCGATGGCACGCCGTACCCCCTGATCCGCGACAAGGGCAAGGTGATCGCCACGTTCGAGACCTTCGCGCATCTCGAGCGCGTGCTCGGCGCCTATGGTGGCCAGCTGGCATCGTTCGAGTGGGTGTTCTCGCCGCGCGGCGCCGACGGACGGCCGCAGCCGATGTTCAATCGTGATACCGGCGCGATCGATGCGAATGTCGTCGCGTACTGGCGCGACCATTACGACATCGCCCAGCGCATGCGCACACAGTGGCCGTCGCTCAGGCCCGACCTGGACGGAAAGATCCACCTGATCGTCGGCACGGCCGACACGTTCTACCTCGATGGGTCGGCGAAGTTACTCAAGGACACGCTCGACGGCCTGCACGCGAAGAGCGATTTCCGGTTCCTGCCCGGAAAGACGCATTTCGACCTCTATACCGAAGGGGATGACCGGCAGGCGTTGCTGAAGAAGATCGCCTGGGAGATGTACGGGGTAGCGCGGCCGGGGCAGGGCAAGCCCGGAGGTTGAGGCCTGTCACGCCGCGACGCAGCAAGGCCTTCACCACGGGCTGGGCTAAAATGCCGGTCTTTGCCCCGGAGAGTTTCATGGCGCAGCTTCCCTCGGCCGGCGGCCGCTTCCGTGCCGCGCTTGCGGCGGAACAGCCCCTGCAGGTCATTGGCGCGATCAACGCCAACCACGCGTTGCTGGCGAAGCGCGCCGGGTTTCGCGCGATCTACCTTTCCGGCGGCGGTGTGGCGGCGGGTTCGCTGGGCCTTCCCGACCTCGGCATCAACACGCTGGACGACGTACTCACCGACGTGCGTCGCATCACCGACGTGTGCGACCTGCCGTTGATGGTCGATATCGACACGGGGTTCGGCCCGAGCGCGTTCAACATCGCGCGCACCGTCAAAAGCCTGATCAGGTTCGGCGCCGCGGCCTGCCACATCGAAGACCAGGTCGGCGCGAAGCGCTGCGGTCACCGGCCCGGCAAGGAAATCGTCACGACCGAGGAAATGGCCGATCGCGTCAAGGCCGCCGCCGATGCGAAGACCGATCCGGACTTCTTCCTGATCGCGCGCACCGATGCCATCGCCGTGCTCGGCGTGGATGCCGCCATCGACCGTGCGATCGCCTGCGTGGAAGCGGGCGCCGACGCGATCTTCGCCGAGGCCGCCTACGACCTGCCGACGTACAAGCGTTTCGTCGATGCGGTCAACGTGCCCGTGCTGGCCAATATCACGGAGTTCGGCCAGACGCCGCTGTTCAGCACCGAAGAACTCGGGAGCGTCGGCGTCGGTATCGTCCTGTATCCGCTTTCCGCGTTCCGCGCCATGAACAAGGCCGCCGAGAACGTCTACACCAGCATCCGCCGCGACGGTCACCAGCGCAACGTCATCGACACGATGCAGACGCGCGAAGAACTGTACGACCGCATCGGCTACCACGACTACGAGCGTCACCTCGACGCGCTGTTCTCTAAGAAGGGTTAAGGAGAGTCACTCATGAGCGACACCGCAACCACCACCGGCCCGAAGCCGAAGAAATCCGTCGCATTGTCCGGCATCGCCGCCGGCAATACCGCGCTGTGCACGGTCGGCCGCAGCGGCAATGACCTGCACTACCGTGGTTACGACATCCACGACCTCGCAGCGAAGGGCTCGTTCGAAGAGGTGGCTTACCTTCTCGTCCACGGCGTCTTGCCGAACTGGATGGAGCTCAACGCCTACCGGGCCAAGCTGAAGCGCCTGCGCGGTTTGCCCGCGCCGGTCAAGGCCTCGCTCGAACTGCTGCCGGCGGCCACGCATCCGATGGACGTGATGCGTACCGGTGCGTCGGTGCTCGGCACCGTGCTGCCCGAGAAGGACGATCACAATGTGACGGGCGCGCGCGACATCGCCGATCGTCTCATGGCGAGCTTCGGTTCGATCCTGCTGTACTGGTACCACTTCAGCCACAACGGCAAGCGCATCGAGACGGAGACCGAAGACGACTCCATCGCCGGGCACTTCCTGCATCTGCTGCACGGTCGCAAGCCGAGCGATCTGCACTCGCACGCGCTCGACCGTTCGCTGGTGCTGTATGCCGAGCATGAGTTCAACGCCAGCACGTTCGCGGCGCGTGTCATCGCCGGCACCGGTTCGGACATGTATTCGGCCATCACCGGCGCCATCGGTGCGCTTCGCGGTCCCAAGCACGGCGGTGCCAACGAGGTCGCGATGGAAATCATCGCGCGCTACCGCGACGCCGGTGAGGCGGAAGCCGATATCCGTGCGCGCGTGGAGCGGAAGGAGATCATCATCGGATTCGGGCATCCGGTGTACACCGTGTCCGATCCGCGCAACGAGATCATCAAGGAAATCGCGCGCAAGCTCTGCACCGACGGTGGCAATCCGCGTCTGTTCGAGGTGTCGGAGAAGATCGAGAAGCTGATGTGGGATCTGAAAAAGATGTTCCCCAACCTCGACTGGTACTCGGCATCGGCGTACCACATGATGGGCGTGCCGACGGCGATGTTCACGCCGTTGTTCGTCATCGCGCGTACGTCGGGCTGGAGCGCCCATGTGATCGAGCAGCGTCAGGACGGCAAGATCATTCGTCCGAGCGCGAATTACACCGGGCCGGAAGACCAAGTGTACACGCCGATCGAGAAGCGCTGAATCGAGGCGGCGTTGCCGCGTCGTTATTGATTCGCGCGCGGGGCGCGCTCCTACCGAAGCCGCGTTCTCGCTCCTACGAGAGCCGCATTGTAGGAGCGCGCCCTGCGCGCGAAAGGCCAACAGCGCGATGACGCCGCGCCCCGGCTACCCCGCGGACAACCTCAGATCTCCGCCGCCATCCGCGTCGCCCGGTCGATCGCCCGCTTGGCATCCAGTTCGGCCGCGACATCCGCGCCACCGACGAGTCGCACGTCGATACCGCGCTCCAGCAACGCATCGTGCAGGGCACGGTTCGGCTCCTGCCCTGCGCATACGATGATGTTGTCCACGTCGAGCACCTGCGGCTGTCCGTCGATGATCACGTGCAGTCCGGCATCGTCGATGCGTTCATAGGTCACGCCGCCGACCATCTTCACGCGCTTGTTCTTCAGTGTCGCGCGGTGCACCCAGCCGGAGGTCTTGTTGAGACGGGCGCCGGGGCGTCCCGCACTACGCTGCAGGAGCCATACGTCGCGTTCGGGCTTCTCCGGCTGCGCCGGCATCAATCCTCCCGGTGCCGCCATCGTCATGTCGACGCCCCACTCCTTCGTCCAGCGCGCGATGTCCGTGGTGGGGGAGGGGATCTCTTCGGTAAGAAATTCGGAGACGTCGAAGCCGATACCGCCGGCGCCGATCACGGCCACTTTGCCGCCGACCGGCGCATTGCCGTGAAGCACGTCGAGGTAGGAGAGCACCTTGCGATGATCGGCTCCGGGAATCGACAAGGGGCGGGGCAACACGCCGGTAGCGAGAATCACGGTGTCGAAATCTCCGGCCGCCAGCGCGTCCACGCTGGCTTCGGCGCCAAGCTGGCGCGTGACGCCCGTTTCCGTCAGGCGGTGATCGAAGTAGCGCAGGGTTTCCTGGAATTCTTCCTTGCCCGGAATGCGTTTGGCCATGTTGAACTGACCACCGATCTCGTTGGCGCGATCGAACAGCGTGACGGCGTGTCCGCGCTCGGCCAGTGTCGTGGCGGCGGCGAGTCCCGCTGGACCGGCGCCTACCACGGCGACGCGTTTTTTCGCGGTGGTGGGGAGAATCTTCAGTTCGGTTTCATGGCAGGCACGCGGGTTGACCAGACACGACGCGCGGCGATTCTCGAACACGTGGTCGAGGCAGGCCTGGTTGCAGGCGATGCAGGTGTTGATGGTCTGCGGGCGTGAGGCGCGCGCCTTGTTCACCCACTCCGGGTCGGCGAGCAGGGGGCGTGCCATCGACACCATGTCCGCATCGCCGTCGGCAAGAATCCGTTCGGCGACATCGGGCATGTTGATGCGGTTGGTGGTCACCAGCGGAATGCCGACTTCGCCTTTCATGCGGCGCGTGACCCATGAAAAGGCGCCACGCGGCACACTGGTCACGATGGTGGGGATGCGCGCCTCGTGCCAGCCGATGCCCGTGTTGATGATGGTCGCCCCGGCGGCTTCGATGGCCTTGCCGAGCGTGACGATATCCGCCCACGGCTGAGCATCGTCGACGAGGTCGAGCATCGAGAGCCGGTAGATGATGATGAAGTCCTTCCCTACCGCCTCACGCATACGCCGAACGATCTCGATGGGGAAGCGCATGCGATTCTCCGCCGAGCCACCCCAGCGATCCGTGCGCTTGTTGGTCCGCGCGGTCAGGAACTGGTTGATGAGGTAGCCCTCGGAGCCCATGACCTCGACGCCGTCGTAGCCAGCGTCGCGGGCGAGCTTCGCGCTGCGGACGAAGGCGTCGATGGTGCGCTCGACGCCACGTGTGCCGAGCGCCCTCGGCGTGAACGGCGTGATCGGCGATTTGATCTTCGATGGCGCGACGGACAACGGCTGATAGGCGTAGCGACCGGCGTGGAGAATCTGCATGCAGATCTTGCCGCCCTCCGCGTGGACGGCGGCGGTGACCTTGCGGTGGCGCGCCACGTGCCAGGGCATCGACATCGTTCCCGACAACGGCTTCAGCCAGCCCTGGATGTTGGGCGCGATGCCGCCGGTGACGATCAGGCCGACGCCGCCACGGGCACGCTCGGCGAAAAAAGCCGCCAGCTTGTCGTAGTCGGCCGCCTTGTCCTCCAGGCCCGTATGCATCGAGCCCATCAGCACGCGGTTGCGCAGGGTGGTGAAGCCGAGGTCGAGCGGGGCGAGCAGGTGGGGATAGGACACGGTCGGATCCGGTTCAAACGATCGTTCGAATGATTACCGGATCGGGGGCGCGGAGCAAGGGCGGGCGCAGCAATGACCGACGCGGACCGGGCTAACCCATGGGCGTTACGGCGTGTATCGCGGCCGTTACAAATCGCGTCTTCCGTTCAGGTGCGAAAAGCGCTCGAAGCCGCCTCGGAACAGGGTCTCGTGCAAGCGACGACACAAGGCACGCAACTTGCTCCGCCTTATCACCCGGCGCGTTGGCAGGGCGCCCGGCGATCACGACGAAAACAGGGGTTTCGCGTCGCTCACAGGAGACTTTCCCATGCGTAAGACCTTCATTGCCACGGCGATCTGCCTCGCTCTCGGATTCGCCCTGCCGGCCGTTGCCCAGGACAGCAGCCAGACCGGAGCAGCGGGCGCCACCGCCCAGCGTAACTCGACGGCGTACCAGTACTCGGACAGCTCGACCTATTCCGATAGTTCGACTCACAGCAACACGACGACGAACACCACATGGGGTTCGTACAACACGACGAATGCCATTTCCGACACCACGCTCAATGGCAGTGTGAGCGGCGTCACCGTCAGTGGCATCGGCAACAACGCCTATAACTACGGGTCCGCAGCCGGTGGACGCGGTGGATCCGGCGGCGCCGGCTACGGGGCCACGGGATATGGCGGCGACGGCGGAGCTGGCGGCAGCGGCGGCAACGCGCGTGCGCGCGGCGCGGTCGGCGGCGACGGCAGTGCGTCGTCCAGCAGTGGCGATGCGGGCTCCCTGACCGCATCGGCAGGCGGGAACGCCTCCGGCAACGGCGGCAACTCCAACGGTGACGGCGGTGCCGCGCGGTCTCGCGGAGCGGGCGGCGGTGCGCCGACGGGTGGTTCCACGGCCGGCACGGGTGGCGCGAGCGCGAGCACCGGTGGCGCGGGCACGTCGGGCGATGCCACGGCCATGGCGGCGGGTGGCGCATCGACAGGAACGGGCGGCGCGGGCGGCACGGCGACGTCCGCCGCGGGCGCCGGAGGTGCGGGCGCGGCGGCGGGTGACGGCACGGGCGGTGCGGGTTCCGGCGCGACCGGTGGCGCGGGCGGCGCGGGTGGTACGTCGATGGCGGACGCGGGCAGCTTCAGCATGGCCAATAGCATGGGCAGTGCGGGCGCGGCAGCGGCGGGCATCTCGAACTTTGCGCAGAACAGCGGCGCGGCGTCGCTGATCCAGCAGGGTGTCAACGTTCAGGCCAATCTCAGCGTGGGCTCGTCGCCCTGACGCATCGGGTGGGCAAAGGGAGCCACGGGGCGCGTGTCGCTCCGTGGCGATCCGAAGGGACATCGAACGACCTTCAGGAGAGCACCCATGTGGCAGCAATACCGGTATCGAAGGTGCGCGGTGCTGAGTTTCATCGTTATCGCGTTTGCCGGCGGAGCGGCGATGGCCGCGCCGCCAGCGGAAAAAACGCCACCGCCGGGCTTTGGCGCGGCGGTCCCCGCCGACACGCTGAAGGCGATGAGTGGCGGCAGCAACGTCACCAACAACGTCAGTCAGCAGACCCTCAACGGGACGATGAGTGACACGGAGGCACGGGACACCGTAAGCGGCGGAAACATCGTGTCCGGTAGCGCGTTCGGCAACGCGGCGGGCCTGCCCACGGTGATCCAGAACTCCGGCAACAATGTGTTGATCCAGAATGCCACGATCGTCAACGTGCGGATGAATCCATGAAGATCGTCTGCGCGCTGGCCCTGCTCGTCATGCTCCCGGCTCCCGCCGTCAGCGCGATGAAGGCCGATGTGCAGACCGGGCAGGGTACGTCGTATCCGGTCCGGCTGACGAGCCTCAAGGAAGCGCGGTTCCGCAACACCATCCGACAGAAATACGACTTCAGCTGCGGGTCGGCCGCAGTGGCGACGTTGCTTACGTATCAGTACGGTTATCCGGTCGACGAGCAATCCGCGTTCGACGTGATGTACGCGAATGGCGACCGCGCGAAGATCGGTCGCGAGGGATTCTCCCTGCTGGACATCAAACGATTCCTCGCGTCGCGCGGCTTTGAGGCGGACGGTTTCGACGTTCCGCTCGACAAACTGGACGACGATGGCATCCCTGCCATCGTGCTGATCAACGAGCGCGGGTACCACCATTTCGTGGTGGTGAAAGGGTACAAGGCTGGACGTGTCCTGGTCGGCGACCCGGCACGCGGAACGCGCTCGATGTCCAGGCGCCGTTTCGACGCGATGTGGACCAATCACATCGTTTTCGTCATTCACAACGAACGCGACCGCGCCATCTTCAACAGTCCGCGTGACTGGGCGGTCGCTCCCGCGGCACCGATCTCCGGGGGTATCGAGCGTAACGGGCTCGCGCCGATCGTGATGCCCAAGCGCGGACCGGGGGACATATGAACACCCGACTTTTCCGGCGGCTGCCGATCGCGTGCGCACTTGCCTGCGCCAGCGCGCACGCAGTGGACTTTCCGGTAAATCGCGCCGTGGCGGACGCCGAGCTGGACCGCATCCGCGGCGGTTTCGACCTCGGGGACAACCTCAAGGTGTCGTTCGCGCTCCAGCGCACGGTACTCATCAATGGCATGGAGGCGCTGCGCACCACCATCTCGGTGCCGGACGTCGCCGCGATCACCCACGATCAGGCGACGGCGCTGCAGAGCGCGCTGCAGACGATGGTCATCACCAATGGTGCCGGTGGCATCGGGAGTCAGTCGCCGGTGGTGTCGCCTGCGCCAGCGACCGCGGCGGTCGTCACTGCGGTCCTGCCGAACTCGATAACGCCGGGTCTCGTCATCCAGAACTCGCTCGACAACCAGGCCATCACGGCCAATACGACGATCGATGCGTCCGTGAACACGGCACGCATGCTGCAGAACATGCGTGTGGCGGAGTCGGTCAACGATGCGGTGATTCAATCTCGGGGGAACTGACGCATGTATCGCAATGGCAGGGTGATGCAGGCAAAAACGTGCGCGGGCGCCCTGGTGCTTGCGGTTCTGCCGATGTGGATCGGCGCGTGCCTCGCGCAGGAATCCGCGGTGGATCCGGCGCTGCGCGAGAAGATCGAATCGCAGGGACGGAAGATCGACGCGATGCGCAGCCGCATGGCCGAGCAGCTGGCGGAGCTCGAGCAGATGAAGCGCGAGCTGGCGTCGCAGGAGGTGCAGTACAACGACCTGCGCAAGGCGATCGGCCTGAACGCCCTGGAGGACGCACGCGGCGGATCGGCGGCGGTCGCCAACCCCGATGCACAGGCACCCTTGCCGCAGAACCGGTCCGGCGGACTTCCGCCGTCGACTCCCTTGGTGGCGACATCTTCGCAGACGGTAGCGACGCAGCCGGTCGGTAAGCGACCCGAAGAGGACGAGAGGCCGCCCGAGGTCGCGCCCATCTTCGACCAGCCGGGTGTGCTCACGCCACGCGGCAAGCTCATCATCGAACCGTCGTACCAGTACGGTTATTCATCGAGCGACCGCGTGGCGCTGGTGGGCTACACCGTCATTCCCGCGATCCTCATCGGCCTGGTCGATGTGCGCCAGGTCAAGACGACCACGCAGACCGGAGCGCTGGCCTTTCGCTACGGCCTGACGAATCGCATGGAGCTGGAGGTGCGCGTGCCTTACGTGGACACGCACACCGATACGATCAGCCGGGAAATCTTCACCGGGACGGCGCAGGACAACCTCTTTACCACCAGCGGCAAAGGCATCGGCGACGTGGAGGCCACGTTGCGCTATCAGATCAACGACGGCGGTGCGGACAAGCCGTATTACATCGGCTGGTTCCGCGCAAAGTCGCGCACCGGTCGCGATCCGTTCGACGTCACCAGCGACTGTGTGACGCGCTGCGTGGAAAACGTCACGGGCACCGGACTGCCGTTGCAGAGTCCGACCGGGTCGGGCTTCTACTCGGCGCAGCTGGGCATGACGTGGCTGTATCCGTCCGATCCGGTCGTGTTTTTCGGCAACATCAGCTATTTGCACAACTTCGAGCGGAAGAACGTCAGCCGCAACGTCCTGCTTGCCGGCAAGCAGTTTCTGGGCGACGTGAAAGCGGGCGATATCGCGGATATCAGCATCGGCATGGGTCTGTCGCTCAATGAAAAGGCGTCGATCAGTATCGGCTACGACCAGGCCTTCGTGGCTCGTACGGAGCAGGACGGGCATCCGTTGCCGGGATCGGCGCGCGCGACGCTGGGGTCGCTGCTGATCGGCGGTTCGTATCGCTATAACGCGAGAGAAACGCTCAATGTCACCCTCGGTGTGGGTATTACGCGCGATACGCCGGACACGACGATTACGGTGCGACTCCCCATCACCTTGTGACGCCGGTCGCACTTTCACCTGAATTTCATGAAAAAAAGCCTCGCGTTTCAAACACGCGAAGGTTCCCGTGCACGCCGCGCACACACAACCGTTCGTTAAGATTTCAGTCGGGGGTTACTAACAATCTTGAAACATTTGCAGGGAGTTTTGTTCATGCGCACTGGTCACAATCGTTACGGCAAGTTCACTGCGGGTCTTGCCATCGCTTCGCTCGCCGCCTTCGGTGCGGCCGCGCATGCGCAGGACAGCGAGAAGAAGTCGCAGTCGCCGGCTCTCGATAACGTGAGCGTCTGGGTCGGTGGTTATTACACCAACAATGACACCACGATCGGCGCGAAGACCGGCATCCTGAATACCAGCGGCGACGTCAATCTCGAAGACGATCTCGACTTCAAGAAGCACAAGACGGTGCCGCGCGTCCGCCTCGATTTCCTCATCGGCGCCCACCAGGGCTTCGCGTTCGACTACTACGAGGTCGATCGTTCGCACTCCAAGTCGCTGGACGAGCAGATCAATTTCCTCGGCAATCCGATCAGCGCCGCCGCGCAGGTCAAGGGCGACCTGAAGTTCACCTTCGGCAGCGCCGCCTACAAGTGGTGGTTCGGCACGGGCAACGACGTGTTCGGCCTGGGTCTGGGTGCGGCGTACTACAAGATCGACGCCAGCATCGACGCGAACGCGTCGGCATTCGGCCAGAACTTCTCCAGCAGCAACTCCACCAAGACCAACGCCTGGGCGCCCAACCTGCAGATCGGCTGGCGTCACGCGTTCAGCGATCAGCTCCGCATGTACCTCAATGCGTCGGGCGTGAAGAAGAACGGTGGCTCGCTCAACGGCCACATCTACGACGTCGCGCTCGGCCTCGAGTGGTTCCCGTGGCAGAACGTCGGCTTCGGTGCGGAATACGCCTATACCCGCATCAAGCTCAACCAGGACAAGAGCCGTTACGACCTGGACCTCGACATGAAGCTCAACGGACCGGCTGCTTACGTCCGCTTCCGCTTCTGACCAGCCGGTTGGCGGGCGGCGTAATGCCGTCCGCCTCGCCGGGGGGAATCCTGGGCCGCCTTCGGGCGGCCCGTTTTTTTTAGCGCTCAGGCGTGCTTCGCCGCGTTGCGACGAGCCCGGAGCCATCCGCCGCCACAGATACCGATGACCAGTACGGCGTCAAGCAGCCACGGCGCCCAGGGGCGTGCATCGAACCAGGGGGCCACCAGACCGTCGTGGGCGATCATGCGCGCCGCCGTCCATGCGATGGCCGCGGCTCCGATGTAGATCACGACAGGGAAGCGCTCGATCAGTTTCAGGATGAGTGTCGATCCCCAGACCACCAGCGGCACGCTGATGGCCAGACCGAGCACGACCAGACCCATGTGGCCCTTGGCCGCCCCGGCGATCGCCAGGACGTTGTCCAGGCCCATCAGGGCATCGGCCACGACGATCGTGCGGATGGCTGCCCAGAAGCCCGACGCGGCGCTGACCTCGGGGTCGTGGTCGTCATGCTTGAGCAGCTTCCACGCGATCGGAATGAGCAAGGCACCGCCGACCAGCATCAGGCCGGGCAGCTTCAGCAGCCAGATGACCGCGAAGGTCAGCAGGATGCGCAGGGCGATGGCGCCGAAGGTGCCCCAGAACACGGCCTTCTTCTGCAGCGCTTTGGGCAGGTTGCGCGCTGCCAGGGCGATGACGATCGCGTTGTCGCCCGCCAGGACCAGGTCCAGCAGGATGATGGCGGCGAGGCCGGAGAAAAATTCGGGGGTGAGGAAATCCATGCTGGGTGGCCTTCGCGCGTGGTGAGATCTAATGCGGCGGCAACGGGTACGCGCGCCCGTCGTCACCACAAAAGTCTCGTTCCTGGCACGGAAGCCACCGCGACGACCGGGGTGCGTGGGGCACCCGTATTGACGACCGTCGCGCACGAAGCCCGGGGACTCCGTGGAACTACTCCCCTTCGGGTTGGTAGTGGGGTGCATTGTGCGGCTTGGGATGCACTGCGGCAAGACATTCCCCCGGGGGCACCGGTTAAAATCGGCGGCTAACCCAACCCCTCGCGAGTGAAATCCATGAGCGCACACGACATCCGTTCCGCCACGCGTCCCGATCCGGACCAGCCGCTGGTGGATATCGCCAACTACGTGGCCGACTACCAGATCGACTCGCAGGAGGCCTACGACACCGCGCGCTACATGCTTCTCGACTCGCTGGCCTGCTCGGCGCTCGCGATGAAGTTCCCGGACTGCGTCAAGCACCTCGGCCCGCTGGTTCCCGGTGCCGTGATGCCGGGCGGTACCCGCGTGCCTTTCACCGCGCATGAGCTGGACCCGGTGCAGGCGGCGTTCGCCATCGGCACCCAGATCCGCTACCTCGACTTCAACGACACCTGGCTCGCTGCCGAGTGGGGCCACCCCTCGGACAACCTCGGTGCCATCCTCTCGGTCGCCGACTACCTCTCGCGCAAGGCGGTCAAGGAGGGCGGCAAGCCGCTCACCGTGCGTGACGTCCTGGGTTACGCCATCAAGGCGCACGAGATCCAGGGCTGCTACGCCCTCAGAAACAGCTTCAACCGCGTCGGCCAGGACCACGTGATTCTGGTGCGCCTGGCGTCCACGGCGGTCGCCACGGCCATGCTGGGCGGCGACAAGGAGCAGATCACCACGGCGGTCTCGCACAGCTGGATCGACAACGGCGCCCTGCGCACGTATCGCCACGCTCCGAACACCGGCCCGCGCAAGAGCTGGGCCGCCGGCGATGCCTGCCGCCGCGCCGTTACGCACGCCATCAACGCGGTTTACCGCAACGTGGTGGGGTACCCGTCGGCGCTCACGGCGAAGACCTGGGGCTTCTACGACGTGGCCTTCAAGGGCAACGCGTTCGAGTTCGAGCGTCCGTTCGGCAGCTACGTCATGGAGAACGTGCTGTTCAAGATCAGTTTCCCGGCCGAGTTCCACGCTCAGACGGCGGTCGAGTGCGCCATGGCGCTGCATGGTCAGGTCGCCGACCGCATCGACCAGATCGAGAAGGTGGTGATCGAAACCCAGGAAGCCGGGGTCCGCATCATCGACAAGACGGGCCCTCTGGCCAACTACGCCGACCGTGACCACTGCATCCAGTACATGACCGCCGTGCCGCTGATTTTCGGCCGTCTCACGGCCGACGACTACAACGATTCCGTCGCCGCCGATCCCCGTATCGACGCGCTGCGCGACAAAATGACCGTGGTCGAGAATCCGCAGTTTACGAAGGATTATTTCGACCCCGAAAAGCGCTACATCGGCAATTCGGTGCAGGTTTTCTTCAAGGATGGGTCGAAAACCGAAAAGGTTTCGATCGACTTCCCGATCGGACACCGTAAGCGTCGCGCCGAAGGCATTCCGGTCCTGCTGAAGAAATTCGAGTCCGCGCTGCGTGCCGAGTGGCCTGCGGAGCGGGTTGAGCGGGTTCTCGAGGTCACTTCGTCGGCCGAAAAACTGGACGCGATGCCCATTCACGAGTTCATGACGCTCTTCACGGCTTGATAATGGCCGTGACTCAAGTATGAACGGCGGTTTTTAGCACGTGTTCAATTGTTTGATTTTTGCTAAACTGCCGCCGCCCGTTGAAGGGGTATCAAAGCGAGGGACGGCATGAAGTCCCCGGATTCGATATGAGATTTACGCGCGATTTCCGTCTGGGGTGGAGCGCGGACGCGAATACCAATAATGAGGAGACACCGATGAAACGTAAGGGCTTGTTTTTGCTGATCGGTTTGGCCCTGGGCGGCGTGGGTGCCGTTCATGCGCAGGAATCCGCTGACACGGCGGGTAACGGCTATGACGGCCGCTGGTACATCGCACCGACGGTTGGCGGTTACTACAACGACACCGACCGCAACACCAACAGCCGCCAGGTTTACTACGGCCTGGGCTTCGGCAAGTTCATCTCGAACAACGCGTCGATCGACATCTTTGCCGATCGCACCAAGCGCGATAACGATGGCAACGGCCACTGGTCGAACAACAGCTACGGCGTTGCCGCTCGTTTCTACGCTGGCGCGTGGGACAGCTGGCGTCCGTACCTGCTGGCTGGCGTGATGGGCTCGTACCACCACAACCCGGCTGACAACGGCTGGTCCCCGGCTGCCGAGCTCGGCGTCGGCGTGTCCAAGACCATCACCGACAGCTCCGACTTCCGCGTCGAAGCCGGCTACCGCTACGATTGGGACGACAAGACTGTCGAGTCCGAGAATGGCTACGGTGACTGGTTCCTCGGCTTCTCGATCGTCTCGCGCTTCGGCGAGCCGCCGGCAGCTCCCGCTCCGGTCGCCGCTGCTGTCCCGACCGCTCCGGATTGCTCGACGCTCGACAGCGACGGCGACGGCGTGAACGATTGCGACGACAAGTGCCCGGCCACCCCGGCTGGCACGATCGTCGGTCCGGACGGTTGCCCGCAGAAGGTCGTCATCGACCTGCGCGGCGTCAACTTCAAGTTCGATCGCCCGAAGAAGGGTGAGACGAACATCGGTCCGACCCTGCAGGAGCCGACCAGCGAATCGCTGGGCGTCCTCGACCAGGCTGTCGACACCCTGCAGCGTTACCCGGCCGTCAAGGTCACGGTCGCTGGTTACACGGATAGCGTCGGTAAGGACGCTTACAACCAGGGCCTGTCCGAGCGTCGCGCGAAGATCGTGTTCGACTACCTGACCTCGCACGGTATCGGTGCGGATCGTCTGGAAGGCCCGATCGGCCACGGCGAGAACAACCCGATCGACACGAACGACACGGCCGAAGGCCGCGCTCGTAACCGTCGCACGGAACTGCAGGTTCAGCAGTAATCCTTGCAAGATCGGTAACTGTTCCATGAAAGAGCCCGGCGAAAGCCGGGCTCTTTTTTTGTGCCGTTGCCCCTGTAGGAGCCAGCCCTGCTGGCGAAGCCAACAGGGCGGGGAAGCCTTGCCCTGCACGCCGCAAGCCGCAAGCAAACAGATTCCTCAAACGCGTCCTCGACGCAAATTCATCCGGCGCTGAAATCGGTCCGATTTCTCATTACAAGGCATGCCAATGCCTGCCAAGGTTCCGCTCCCAACAACCACGGATAGGAAGCACCACCATGGGATCTTATGCAGGCGAAAGATACTGGCCTAATCTGGCATACGTTCGCAGCTCCCTCCGCCTGACGTTCAATGGAGGATCGCTGAGCATCATGAAGACCCACATCAGTGAACCGAAGGCGGTGTACTGCATTCTTACCGTCGACTACAACCTGGCGTTTCGCAAGTGAGGCGCTGGGCCGCGGTGGCGATCATTGGCGTCCTTATCGCCATCGCGGCGTACCTGAATATCGCGACCTACCAGGAGTACTTCGGCGATGGGCCGCCTTATTTCGGTCGTCAGGAGAATCTCGATAAGTGGGTGGATCCCCGAGGATGGCTTGCGTTGAGTGATGCAGTACTCGGGTGCGCTGTATGGAAAGTTGCGATATCCATCAGACGACTTCGGCGGTAGCGGCACCATCGCCAACAGGGCGAGGAAGCAGCCTCCTTCGCTACGTCAACGCCACTCACCAGGCGTAACGAACCCGGCCATACCAGTAGGCACCATTGCTCCCGATCGGGGAGATCACGTCATACGGAAAGTTGCCCGCATACGCGATGTCCGGGATCGAGCGGTCAGGGTACTGATCGGTGATGTTCTGTCCGCCCAGCGCGATCGACAGTCGGTCGGTCGCATGCCACTCCGCCTCGGCATCGATCTGCCAGCGCGCGGCGTACGTCTGCTTCGGAACATAGCCATCGCCGAAATCGAACACGCGCGTCGTCGTCCCCTGGCGCGTGGCACGCGTCAGCAGCGACCAGCGCGCGCTGTCCCATTTCGCGGTAAATGACCCGCGCTGGCGAGGCGCCGCGTCGGTCAACGTGTTGCGTTCTTCCAGACCGAAGAGCACGGCATCTGCGCCTAGTGCGGCAAGTTCTGCAGGCGTGTCGCGGACCTTCCGGATCGACGTACGGTTGTAGCTGTACGTCGCGGTGAGCGTCAGGTTGCCGCCGTAGACCGGCTGCCGATAGTTGGTCACCAGTTCCGCGCCGCGCGTGCGCGTGTCTACCGCATTAGTGAAAAAAGCGACGCTCTGTACGCCGGGGACGCCGAAGCGCGTGGCGATGTAGTCCTCGAGGCCATCGGGTGCGATGGTCTCCGACAGCGTGACGCGGTGATCCACGTCGATGCGATAGACATCGAGCGACGCGTCGAAGCGATCCCCGATGCGCGCCGTCAATCCGAGGCTGTAGTTGCGCGATTTCTCCGGCTTGAGATCCTTCGCGCCGAGGCCGCGGGCCACCGGATTGTTGACCGAAAGAATCCGTCCCTGGACGAGGGTGCCGTCGGCGCCGTAGCCGGTGGACGTCGACTCGAAACCCACCTGGCTCAGTGACGGAGCACGCAGGTTGTTCGATGCGGCGCCACGAATCGCGACCGCATCGGTGATCGCATATCGCCCGCTCAGCTTCCCCGTCCAGGCGGACCCGAAGTCGTCGTAGTGCTCGTAGCGCGCGGCGGCGTCGGCGAAGAAACGGTCGGTAACGTCGCCGGAAAGGTCGACGTAGGCAGCGCTGACGTTGCGACGCAGGTCCGCCGTGTCCTGTGGCGTGAGGCCACCGCCGGCCTGGGCTCCCGTCGGGGCACCGACGATGGGTCCGACCGCGTATGAGGCTGCGTCGCCCGCATACGTCTGGAACCCTTCATGACGAAACTCCGCGCCCGTCGCCAGGGTGAACAGCTTCGAGCCCCATTCGACGGATCGACTGAGATCGAGATTCGCGGTCCCCTGGGTGTTGTCGTATTTGCCGATGTTGAAGCGGGTGGGGCTGTCATCGCCGAGCGACACATTGACCGTGTTGCGCAGGTCGTAGTCGAAGGTGTTGCGTCCCCAGGTCAGGCTGCCGTCGATATCCCATTCGCCCGCGCGGCCACGCGCGCCGGCGGTGAGGTTGACGTCGCGGTTGTAGCCCAGCGACTCCGGACGATACCCATCCGGATAGATCGATGGCACGTTGGCGTCGCTGTCCGGATAGCGGAAGTAGTTGTCGCCGATCGTCCGTCGCTGGGTGTACGTACCGAACGCATAGCCACGCACGCTGTCGCCGAAGGGCAGTTCCGCGTTGAACCAGCCACTGTAGTTTTCGTTGCGCGGGTCGCCCGCGGCGTAGTTACGCCTGCCCTGGAGCGCCAGATTGGCGGGTGACGGGTTCTCCCACGAGGGGATCTGGTCGGGACCGGCGCGGTTGGTCGCCTGACGGTCGTTGCCCTCGAAACCTCCCCGCAGAAAGCCACCGTCGCCGCCGAGCTTCGTCCCGGCCTTGGCGCTCACGTAGGCGCTCTGGCCGTCCGTGATGGTGCGATCGCCGGGGCGGAAGTTCGTGTGATACGCGCCGTATGTGGCGTTGACCTCGCCACCATCTGGCGAATCGTCCAGGATGATGTTGACCACGCCGGCGATGGCATCGGAGCCGTACTGCGCGCCGGCGCCGTCGCGCAGCACTTCAATGCGCTTGATCGCGCTGATCGGGATCGCGTTGAAGTCGACCGGTGTCGTACCACGACCGATCTTGGTGTCGCTGTTGACCAGTGCGGAGGTATGGAAACGCTTGCCGTTGACCAGTACGAGGACCTGATCCGGGCTCATGCCGCGAAGCTGCGCGGCGCGTACATGGTCCGATCCGCCCGAGTTCGACTGGCGCGGGAAGTTGAACGAGGGCAGCAGCGTCGCGAGCGCCTGGCCGAGTTCCCCGTTGACCGCGCCCGCGGAACGCAGGTCTTCCGGGGTGAGCACATCGATCGGCACCGGCGAATCGAGCACGGTACGATCCTTGGCATGGGTGCCGGTGACCACGATCTGGTCGAGGGTCGACGCGTTGGCGCGATCGGCTTCCTGCGCGGCGACGGGCAGGGCGGCAAGGGCGATCAGAACGGCGGAGGTGAGACGGGACGGGCGCATGAAGGATCCTGGCGGGCACACGGGGTCGTTGCCGCCGAGGGGCGGACGACAGAGGGGGCTGACGGATTGCGGCGTCAGTCGCGCGCGGCGCGGCCCGGGCGACATCGCGTATCGCCCGCGGGGCGGCGGATGACGACGGCGGAACGGGGCGGGCGCGGGATCACGGCGGGTGGTTCCAGTGGTCGCAGGAACGTGCGAACCTTTCACTATTTGTTGCATTGCGGTGTACGCTGTGTCAATAGGTCGGACGCCTAGCCGTATGGACGTCCGTTTCAGAATGCATGTGCAAGGGGTTCTTATGAAGCTGTTCGCCGGTCTGTTACTCGCCGTTTCGCTGTCCACGGCGGGGTGTGCCAGTCCCGCGCAGCGGGCGCCGGTCGCGGCGAACGCGAGCGCGACGCTCAGCGGTGACCTGGCCCATCCGGATGCGACCACGGGCTGGGTTCGCACCGAGTTGTACTTCGGTCTCGGGCTGGCGGACGGGCACGACGGAGTCGACGAAGCCGCATGGCGCGCCTTCCTGGACAAGGAAGTGAGCCCACGTTTCCCCAGCGGCCTCACGGTCATCGATGCCTATGGCCAGTGGCAGGGGAAGCAGCAGTCGCACCCCGAGCGCCTGCGTTCCAAACTGCTGGTGCTGCTCTATCAGGACACGCCGGCGCAGCGTGAGGCCGTGGATGCCATTCGCAGCGCCTGGAAGGCAAAGACCGGTGACCAGTCAGTGCTCCGCGTCACCCAGCCTGCGGATGTGTCGTTCTGATGGCCACCACGATCGCACCGCGCCGTCGCTTCGGTGGCGGCGACCTCAATGGCGTTCTCGGCCTCGTCGTCGACAACCTCTCACTCCTGGCGTTTCTCGCCACGGCACTCATCGGCATCTTCGGTATGCCGGCGGATCTGGTCTTCCGGAAGATGTTCCCGGGCACGGCTTTCGGCGTGCTGCTGGGCAACCTCGCTTACACCTGGATGGCGCGGCGGCTCGCGGCTCGCACGGGTCGAAGTGACGTCACCGCGATGCCGCTTGGCATCGACGCACCGACCACCATCGGCATGGCCCTGCTGGTGCTCGGTCCCGCCTTCGCCGGCTACCGTCAGGCCGGCATGGACGTCGCCACTGCCGGTGAGTCAACGTGGCACCTCGGCATGGCGTCGCTGGTCGTCATGGGCGTGCTGAAGTTCGTGCTGTCGTTCTTCGGCGCCTGGGTGCAGCGTTCGGTCCCCCGTGCCGGCCTGCTCGGCTCGATCGCCGGTATCGCGCTGGTGCTGATGGGTCTGCTGCCACTGGTTGAGATCCTTCGTGTGCCGGTGGTGGGCTTCGCCGGGCTTGGCATCGTTCTCTATGCGCTGATCGCGAAGCGCCGTCTGCCGTTCGGCCTGCCGGGTGTGCTCGGTGCCTTTATCGTCGGTGTCGCGCTGTATTACGGACTCGGCCCGGTCGGGCTGCTGGGTAGCGGATACCATGCGCCCGCCCCATGGACATGGCGCGTGGGCCTGCCGCTGCCGAGCCTCGGGTTTATCGATGCGCTGCCTGCGACGGTGCCGTACCTCCCGTTGATCCTGCCGTTCGGCCTGCTGATGGTGGTCGGCGGTATCAACGTGACCGAAAGTGCCCGGGCGGCGGGCGACGACTACGCAACGCGCGACATTCTTCTGGTGGAAGCCCTGGCGACGCTCGTGGCCGGGATCTGCGGTGGCGTGGCGCAGACCACGCCGTATATCGGCCAGCCGGCCTACAAGGCGATGGGCGCGCGGTGGGGTTACACGCTCGCCACGGGCGTGATCATCGGCCTCGGTGGCGTGCTCGGCTACCTGTCCAACCTCGTCGAACTGCTGCCGGTCGCGGTGCTCGCACCCATCCTCGTTTTCGTTTCCATCAGCATCACCACGCAGGCCTTCGAAGCGACGCCGCTGCGGTACGCGGGCGCGGTCGTCTTCAGCTTCTTCCCGCCGATCGCGAGGCTGCTGGCGATCAAGCTGGGCGATCCGACCATCGTCGACCCGGCGCATTTCGGTGCCCTGTTCGCCGATAACGGCCATGGCATCTCGGCGATGGCGGTGATCGTGATCCTCGGCAACGGCTTCATCATCACCTCGATGGTCTGGGCGAGTTTTGTCGTGGCGATGATCGATGGGCAGGTGCGCAAGGCCGCAGGCATCGTGGCGCTGGGCGGTGTATTGACGGCGTTCGGCGTCATCCATTCCGTCGCGCCGATCGGCTCGGTCTACCTGCCGTGGCTGCTCGACGCCGCGTCGCGGGCGCTGGTATGGCAGTTCGTGGCGGCCTATGGCGCGCTGGCGGCGGTGTTGTTGGCGCTGTCGCTGGGCGGCGAGCAGCCGGCCTCACGCCCGGTCGCCCGATAGCGAGGCAAGTCCGCGCAGGCGCTTGAATTGGGCCGTGCGGGCAGCCACCCTTGGGTATTGTCCCAAGGAAAACGCCGATGTCCCTCTCCGACCTGACTTCGCTCCCCGGTGTCACCGCGACCCCGGACGCCGTCACCCATGGCTACGTGTTCAACCACACGATGATCCGTGTGCGCGATCTCGACGTGTCGCTCGACTTCTATACGCGCGTGCTGGGTTTCACCCCGGTATACAGGCACGTCTACGAAGAAGCCGCGTTCACGATCGTCTATCTCGTGCTGGTCGGCGATCGCAGCCAGATTCCGGATAACGACGAAGAGCGCAAGCGCTGGGTGCTGGCGCAGCCGGGCGTGCTCGAGCTGACGCACAACCATGGCACCGAGAAAGACGCGGCGTTCGCCTACCACAATGGCAACAGTGAGCCGCGCGGTTTCGGTCACCTGTGCGTGAGCGTCCCCGACGTCAACGCCGCCTGCGCGCGTTTCGAAGAGCTCGGCGTCACCTTCCAGAAGCGCCTGAGCGATGGCCGTATGCGTCATATCGCCTTCATCCGCGATCCGGATCAGTACTGGATCGAGATCCTTCAGCCCACGCCGCTCGCCGTCTGACGAACACGCCCCGATGCCGACGAACCTGCCACCCATTACCCGCAATCTGCTGATCGCGAACGTCCTCGTCTTCATCGTGCAGACGCTGCTCGGCGACGACAGCACCATGGCGGTGAGCCGATGGTTCGCGCTGTGGCCGATCGGTCACGACATCGCGGTGGACATGGGGGGCGGGGACATTGCCGGCCTCGGGTTTCGTGCGTGGCAGCTGGTGACCTACGGCTTCATGCATGGAAGCGTCATGCACATCGTGCTGAACATGTACGCCTTGTACATGTTCGGCGGGCTGATCGAGCGGGTGATGGGGAAGCGGCGCTTCGTCATCTATTACTTCACGTGCCTGATCGCGGCGGCCGTGGCGCAGCTGGCGGTGGTGTACTTCTTCGAGCCGGAGAAGATGTTCCCGACGGTGGGTGCCTCGGGCGCTGTGTTCGGTCTGCTTGGCGCGTTTGCGATGTTGTTCCCGCGCGAGAAACTGATGTTGATTCCGATTCCGGTGGGCATTCCGGCGTGGCTGTTCGTCACGCTTTACGGTGCGGCCGAGCTGATTTTTGGCGTGACCGGCACGGTGTCGGGTGTGGCGCATTTTGCCCATCTGGGTGGGCTTTTTGCGGGGCTGGTGCTGCTTTGGGCGTGGGGAGTGAGGCCGCCGCCGCGGCGGGCTTTTTAGGTCGTTGAGGTCGAGGCATGGGTTCCGTTGCGTCGAGGCATGTGCTCCGCTGCGTCGAGGCATAGGCGCCGTTAGGTCGAGGCATGGGCGCCGTTGGGTGCCATTCTCGTCGCTAAGTCCTCCTCCGGCCTTCGCCTACGTGCGGAATCGCTCCGAGAACGACACCCAACGGCACCCTCCGACTCCTGAGGTTGGGGGATGGAAGAGCGAGGATCACAAGCGATAAGCGCGAGCACTAGGCGCGAAGCGGTGCATCGCGTCAATGGATGCGTGGATTGTCGATCGCCGAGCGCTGCGCGGCCCAGGCTCTGCTCTTCCGTCAAGTACACGGTCGCGCTGGGAGGGAGTGGTGGGCTGCCGTTCCTGGAGCGCTTCCGCACGAAGGCGAAGGCCGTAGGAGGACCTAGCGACAGGAACGGCAGCCCACCGCTCCCTCGCCCCACGGCGCCCGCCCCAACGCGATGGCGAAGCCGAGCCCCCCGCAGTGAACCTGCGAAGGGCTCGCACAGACGCACTCAACGCAGCGCGAGGAAGTCCGGGCTGACCACGAAGCGCACAGCATCCAGACGGAAGCGTGCTTCGGGAATCGCCGCCAGCAACGCATCGCGTTCGGCCTCGACCGCTTCCAGCTCCGCGTCGGTGATCGACGGATTCACCGCGTGCAGCGCGACCAGGCGTGCGTACTCGCCATCGAGCTCTCGTCGCGCCGCTTCCATGGCCTCGAGCTTGATCACTTCCGCACGTGCCTCGGCGAGATCCTGCGCGCGTTCGAGCATGGGCGGCACCAGCTTGGAAAGGAACTTGCGATAGCGTGCGACTTCGATGTTACGGTCGGGCGCACGACGCATCGCGACATCGCTCGGGCGGAAGCCGGCGCGCTCGCTGAGCTTCGTGTCGACCGTGAGTGCCAGCGGCGTGGTCGGCAGGAAACGGCCCGGATCCAGCGTGCGGTCGGCGACGATCTCAAGCACGAACACCGTCTGCAGCAGCGCGGTACGCACGGGCAGGGCGTCGTCGACGAGGAAGGCCGCGTTGCCGTTGTCGCCGGTGACCAGCAGGTCGACCGCGGCGAGCACCATCGGGTGATCCAGGCGCAGCAGCGGCAGATCTTCGCGGGCGAGAGCGAGCTCACGCGAGAAGGTCACCGAGAGGGGGCCATCGCCGAAGCCGGTGAGGCCATCCGTCGAGAGATACTGCGGGTCGAGCAGCACGATGTCCTTGGCGAGTTCTTCGGCGTGCACGCCGTAGGTCTCGAACAGCCGCTGGATGAACGTGTCACGTGCCTCGTCATCGTCCTCGGCGGCGAAACTGCCGGCGAGATCGTCGGCGTGCGGATCGCGGCTGGCCGCAAGTTCGAGCAGGTGGTCGCGACCGGCGTGAATGAGGGCGGACAGCTCCTCGTGCGCGCCACGCGTTTCCGCGATCAGCGCGTCGAGCTCCTGGTCGCGGGCGTCGTCTTCGCGGGCGTGCTCGTCGGCCAGCGTGGCCAGCAGCTTGCCGAAGCGGCGCAGCAGTTCACGGCCGTCGGCGGGGCTGGAGCGGAAGGCGTCCAGCCCTTCGTCGTACCAGCGCGCGAGGATGTGCTGCGCGCTCTGCTCGACCACCGGTACGTGGATGCTGATGTTGTGTTTCTGGCCGATACGGTCCAGACGGCCGATGCGCTGTTCGAGCAGGTCCGGATCCAGCGGCAGATCCCACATCACCAGACGGTGGGCGAACTGAAAATTGCGGCCTTCCGAACCGATCTCGGAGCAGATCAGCAGGCGCGCGCCATCGGGCTGGGCGAAGAACGCGGCGTTGCGGTCGCGCTGGACGATGCCGAGGCCTTCGTGGAAACGCGCCACGCCGACGCCGCTCTTCGTACGCAGTGCCTCTTCGATCGCCAGCACCTTGGCCTGGCTGCGGCAGAGAAGGAGGAACTTGTCCGTGGGATGCGCGTCGAGCAGGCTCAGCAGCGCGGCCAGACGCGGATCGTCGTGGTAGTCGAATTCGTGCAGGGTGGGTGGCTGCTGGAGATCCGACCGGAATTCGGCGAGCAGGGCATCGCGACGGCCTTCGTCGAGGCTGTCCGGATCGAGCACGCGGATCTGCGGCACACGGTGCGGAAAACCGCCGATGCCGGCGCGGCGGTTGCGGAACATCGCGCGGCCGGTGCCGTGACGATCGATCAGCGCGGCAAGGAGTTCCTCATTCGCGTCGTTGCGATCGACCAGCCCGAGCAACTCACGGTCGCCCTTGAAGCGGGCCTTGAGCAGGTCGCGGTGCGCATCGCCCAGCGGCTCACCCGCGACGAGCACGTTGGCGATTTCAGACAGCGCGCCGTAGCCCTCGGCTTCGGCAAGGTAGCTGTCCAGATCGCTGTAGCGCTGCGGATCGAGCAGGCGCAGGCGGGCGAAATGCCCGGCGCGGCCCAGCTGTTCCGGTGTCGCCGTGAGCAGGATGACGCCCGGCGTCGCGGCGGCCAGTTGCTCGACCAGGCGATAACGCGGGCTGGCGCCCTCCGGCGTCCACTCGAGATGGTGGGCCTCGTCGACGACGATCAGGTCCCAGCCGGCTTCCGTGAGCTGGGCGGCCCGCCTGGGTGACGACTCGAGGAAGGCGAAGTCGGCGATGACCAGTTGCTCGTCCTCGAACGGATTGCGTCCGTCGTTGGACTGCTCGATGGCCTCGCAGCGCTCCTCGTCGAAAATCGAGAACGAGAGGTTGAAGCGTCGCAGCAGCTCGACGAACCACTGGTAGACCAGGGTTTCGGGGAGCAGCACCAGCACACGGCCGGCACGACCGGCGGCCAGCTGGCGCGAAAGGATCATGCCGGCTTCGATGGTCTTGCCCAGACCGACTTCGTCGGCGAGCAGGACGCGTGGCGGTCGACGCGCCGCGGCGATACCGGCCACGCGCAGCTGATGCGGGACCAGACCGATACGGGCCGATTCCAGGCCCCAGGCGGGCGAGCGGCGCGCGTCGGCGCGACGGCGCAGGGCCTCGAGGCGAAGGTCGAAGCGGTCGTTGGTATCGGTACGACCGCCGATCAGCCGATCGTCGGCCTGCGAATGGGCTTGCTCGTCGTCCAGCTGGCCCTCTTCGAGCTCGCGGCCTTCGCCGCGATAGACGAAGAGGCCTTCACGCTCGTCGATACGTTCGACCAGGAAGGCGATGCCCTTACCGGAAACGCGCTGGCCGGCGCGGAATTCGGCGCGGATGAGGGGTGCGCTGTCCGATGCATAGGGGCGCAGGACGCCCGCTTTGGCGAACAGGACCTGCACACTGCGTCCCTCGACGCGGAGAATGGTGCCGAGGCCGAGCTCGGGCTCGGCGGTGGAAATCCAGCGTTGACCGGGTTGGAACATGCTAGGGGAGCCAAGGACTGCAAGGGGGGCGTTGATTATCCGCCCCCGGGGCCCCGATGCCTACCTTTTACGCCTCAGGTCTCGGCCCAGCGCCGCAAAAGGTTGTGATAAACGCCCGTCAGCTGGAGGATCGCGGCCTGATCCGCGCCCGAGGCGGAGAGGGTGCGGATGGCGGTGTCCATCTCGAGCAGCAAGCGGCGGCCACTGTCGTCACGCACGAGGCTCTGGATCCAGAAAAACGATGCGATGCGCGCTCCCCGTGTGACCGGGGTCACGCGATGAAGGCTGGACGACGGATACACGATGGCATCGCCGGCGGGCAGTTTGACCTCGTGCTCACCGTACGTATCGCTGACGATCAGTTCGCCACCGTCGTATTCATCGGGATCGGCCAGGAACAGGGTGCATGAGATGTCGCTGCGGACATGCTCCTCGCCGCGCCCGGTCGACATCACCGCGCCATCGATATGAAAACCGTATTCGCCGCCGCCTTCGTAGCGATTGAAGCGCGGCGAGATCGTGCGCAACGGCAAGACCGCCGCATGATAAAGCGGGTGCCGTGTCAGCGCCGCGACCACCTGGTCGCCCAGTTCGCGCCGCAAGGGCGATGCGTCGGGCAGTTGCAGGTTGCGCTTGACCTTCGCACCCTGCGGACCGACGGTCTGGCGACCGTCGGTCCATTCGGCTTCCGCCAGTGCGGCGCGCATCCCCGCGACCTGTTCCCTGGTCAGGACTTCCGGGATGTGCAGCAACATGACGGTTTCCTCGATCGATCAGAAGCGGACGTTGGCGGTGAGCATCGCCGAGCGCGGTGTACCCGGAGTGTAGCGGTAGCCGCTCTTGTTGATCGCCGCGACGTAGTTCTTGTCGAACAGGTTGTACACGTTCAGCTGCAGATCGAAGTTGCGGTTGATCGGGTAGCTGGCCATCGCGTCGAACACCCAGTAGGCCTTGGTGTATTGCGGCGTGCCGACCGCACCGTCCGTGCCGCGCTGCAGTTCGCCGGAGTAACGCGCACCGCCGCCGATCGTCAGGTTGAAGGGCAGGTGGTAGGTGGTCCACGAGGTGAAGGCTTTTTTCGGGGTGTACGCCAGATCGTCCGAGCCGTTCTGGGTGACGTTGGCACCCTTCTCGACGGTGGCGTCCATGGTCGTGAAGCCGGCACTGATCGCCCAGTTCTCGGTCAGCTTGCCGAGGGCGGAGATCTCGATGCCCTGCACGCGCTTCTTGCCGATCTGGTAATACAGCAGGTCGGTCGGATCCTGCACCAGTTCGTTGGTGACGGTGGTGCGATAAAGCGCGCCGGTCAACAGCAGCTTCGAGTCGAGCAGATCCCACTTCGTGCCGATCTCGGCGGTGCGCGCCTTCTGCGGATCGAAGTTCGGGTTGTCCGCACTGTTCGCCGACGAAGACAGCGTGAGGGTGTTGCCACCCGGCGGCTCCTGGGACTGGGCGAAGTTGACGTAGATGCTGCCATTGGCGGCGGGCTTGTAGAGCACACCGACCTTGTAGTTGACCAGGTTGTCGCTCTTGCTGGTGTCGACGCCCGGCAAGACACTGCCGGTGGGCAGGGCACCGCAGACCGGTCCGCCACGACCGCCACAGACCACGAGACTGCTGAAGTCGGTCTTGTAGTGATCGAAGCGGACGCCTGCGTTGACCTGCCAGCTTTCGCCGAACTTCACGGTGTCAAAGACATACGCTGCCGCGGTGTTGGTCTTGCCGCCGGACGAGGCGCCCGTTTCGCCATAGCGAAGGCCACCGACGTTCGAATACGGCTTATACAGGTTCGCCGCGGGCCATGTGCTTCCCGCGCGGGCGCCCATGCCGATCGTGCGGGCTTCCTCGTTGGTGAGCTCGATGCCCGTGCTGATGTCCTGTGTCACCGCGCCGGATTCGATCGTCGCCGTCAGGTTGGTCTGATTGGTCGCGATACGGTTGGTCTGGTGCTTGAACGTCGGTGTGCTGCGAGCCAGCGTCCAGGTCGAGGGATCGGTCGCGTTCGGCGTGAGCAGGTTGGCGGTCGAACCCATGAAGGAGGTCAGCAGATAATCCTGCGTCGTGCGGCCCCAGCGTGACGTATTGTGCAGCGCGACCTTGTCGCTGAAGTCGTGCTCGACGATGACCGTGAACATGTCCTGCGTGTCATGGTCATGGTCCTGATTGGTACCGTAGTAATTGTCCTCGTCGACCTTGCCGGCGCTGGTGAGGAAAGCGCGGGTATCGGGCGAGGTATAACCGGGCAGGCCGATGGTCGGGACGCCGCCATCGGGAACGTTGTTCTGCTTGATGTGCAGGTAATCGATGTATACGCGCGTGGGGGTGCCGAGGCCGAAGGCCAGCGACGGAGCGATACCCCAGCGGTTGTTTTCGATCCGGTCGCGACCCGCCACGTGGCTCTTCTGGTCCATGACGTTCAGGCGGAACGCGCCGGTATCGCCCATCTGCTGGTTCAGGTCGGCCGTACCGCGCCGACGCTGGCCGCTGCCCATCTGCACGGAGCCGGACACGCCGTTACCGAGTACGGGCTGCTTGGTGACCAGATTCACCGCACCGGTCGGCGCCGTACGGCCGTATTCCGTGCCGTCCGGACCCTTGGTGACTTCGACCTGTTCGATGTTGAACACGTCGCGCGACACGGTGCCTAGGTCGCGCACGCCGTCGACGAAGATGCTGCCCGACGTATCGAAGCCACGCATGTAGATCGAATCGCCCGTATTGGTCGAGCCGTTCTCGCCGACGTAGAACGTGCCCACGCCCGGACTGTTGCGCAGCGCTTCGGTCAGCGTGGTGGCGCCCTGCTGCTGGATCAGCTCGCGGTTGATCACCTGCACGGTCTGCGTCGTATCCAGCAACGACTGGGTGAATTTCGGCGACGAGACCTTGTCCACGCGGTAGTCGCTGGAACGATCCGCCTCGACCTGCATGCCGGGAAGCGCCTGGGCGTCGTTGACCTTGGCCTGCTGCGGCGGGGCGACATCCACGGAAGCGTCGCTGGCGATGGCGCCATGGGCGAGCGAGAGGAGAACGGCGGCGCCGACGGTACGTGCGGCGGGAGCGGCGTGCTTGCGGCTCTTGATGAAGGCCATGAGGATCCTTGCGAGGCTTGGACAAAAAAGGTCCGGACCCGTCGCGCGCACGAACTCGCCCGTCGCGAGTCATGGACTCACGTGAGATGCTGGTCGTTGCCCCTGATCGGGTAGCGGTGCGCGGGACTTAACCCGGTATGCACCGCATCGTAAACTTAATGAGAACGATTCGCAATGCTAATGCGAGCATTAGCCAAGTCGATCGAGGCGAAGCCGCATCCTGTCGTCATGGAGTCGGGCCATCGCTCCATACGCGGTACCCACCGCGGCAAGGCAACTGGCTCCGGTTAGCAGGATGAGCAGCAGAATCTGGTATTTCACCGCATCCACCGGATCGGCACCGGCCAGCAGCTGACCGGTCATCGTCCCGGGCAGGGTGATGACGCCCGCCGCGGCCATCTGGTTGATCACCGGCACCATGGCCGCGCGGATCGACCGTCGCAGCAACGGTGCGCTGGCGGTGCGAAACGTGGCCCCAAGCATCAGCTGCGCCTCGATCGCGTCGCGCTGATGGCGGACGTTGTCCAGTACCCCGGCCAGCGCGATGCTTGCCGCATTGAGAATGCTGCCGAGCAGGATCCCCACCAGTGGAATCGCGTAACGCGGGTCGTACCACGGCTGCGGACGGATCGCGGTCAGCAGGGCGAAGCACGCGGTGATCAGGACCACGCCGAGCACGTGAGGCAAGGCGACCACGACGTTGCCGCCGCGGAGACGCCGTACCGGTCGTACGGCCACTTCCCGGACCGCGACGAGCGACATCGCCAGCACCAGCACCGCCGTAAGCCAGGGCGAGTGTTCCGCAAATACATAGCGCAGCAGGTAACCGACGGCGACGAGCTGGACGACCATACGCACGGAGGCGACGATCAGCGCGCGATGAAAGCGCAGGCGCAACGCGATGGACAAGGCCGCGTCCACGACGAGCAGGAGGGAGGCCAGGGCGATATCGCCGGCATGCAGTGAGAGAGACGACGTCATGCGGTGAGCACTCCGCCGATCTGCATTTTCAACGCGCGATCGCCCACACGTGCCGCCTGCGCAGCGTCGTGGGTGACCCAGATCACTGTAGCCCCGTCGGCCATCCGTCGCGAGATGACGGTTTCCACCGCCCGGGTGGACGCGGGGTCGAGGGATGTGCTGGGTTCGTCGAGCAGGAGCAAGCGCGGCTCGGCCACCAGTGCACGGATCAGGGCGAGGCGCTGGCGCTCGCCGGTGGATGCCTCCTCGATGGGGCGTTCGAACAGGCGCTCAGGCAGGAACAGCTCCTCGGCCAGGCGGCGGTACGTCGCATCAGCGCCAGCGGGAAAGTGCTCGCTCACGTTGTCGGCCCACCATCCGCTGCGAGCCGGTACCAATCCCGCTCGCCGCCGCCACTCAGTCGCCGGCAGCGACGCCCGTTCGACCCCCTCGAAGCTGACCGCGCCCTCGTGAGGGTCGAGGTCGGCGAGCATGCGCAACAGCAGCGTTTTTCCCGACCCCGAGGCGCCGGTGATGGCGAGGCACTGCCCGGTCGGCACCTCGAACGAGAAGGGGCCAGCGTGCACGCTACGCAAGCCTTCGACGAATAAGCTCATGCGACAACCTTTGTGAACACCGTTGGTTTCGCGACCAAGGTCGCCTGCACCGCTTAGCTGAGCCTTAGGTGCCTCTACTCAGTGACCCCTAAGGTAGCCCTTCGGATAATGCGCCGGGGTTGCCGGAAACGTGGGTGCCCCGCCGCGCACGGATGCGATACCAGAATCTCAGTGCGCTGCCGAGGACGTACAACGTGAACATCATCGTGGTCGAGGACGACGCCCGGCTCGGCGCAGCCATCAAGCGCGCGCTGGAGCATCTGGCGTATACGGTCACGTGGCTGCGCACGGGCGCCGAAGGCCTGGAGGCGCTGCGCAGCCAGTCCGTCGATCTGGTCCTGCTCGACCTCGGGCTGCCGGAAAAAGACGGCATCGAGGTGATCACCGAGGCCCGCCGGCTGAAGGTGAAGACGCCGATCCTGGTCATGACCGCGCGTGACAGCGTCGAATCGCGCGTGCGCGGGCTGGACGCGGGCGCCGACGACTACATGACCAAGCCGTTCCATCTCGACGAGCTGGCCGCACGGATCCGTTCGCTGGCGCGACGCGCCCAGGGCCTTGCGGACAATCAGCTGGACGCGGGTGCGTTGTCGCTCAACCTGAGCACGCTCGAGGTCACCTATCGGGAGCGTCGTGTCGAACTCACCCGCCGCGAGTTCGCCCTGCTGCGCATCCTGATGGAGCGGCACGGCAAGATCGTCCGGCGGGAATCGATCGAGAGTTCGGTCTACGGGATGGAGTCGGACGTCAGCCCCAATGCGCTGGAAGTGCTTGTGCATTCACTGCGGCGGAAACTCAGCCCCGAGGCGATCCAGACCGTGCGTGGGTTTGGCTACATGGTGCCGCGAGACCTGACGTGAGCCAACGCGGCATCGCATCGCAATTGCGCTGGTCGATCGGGCTGCTTGCGGTGGCGGTGCTCATTCCGATGGGCTGGTTCGCGGCACGGCGCACGCTCGCCGATGTCGACGCGCTATGCGACGCCCGGCTGGCTCAGGCGGCGCTGGGCATGGACGCGATGATCGCGCAGACGGGTCTTGCGCATATCGAGGTGGCGCACGACAGTCAGTCGTTGCCCGATGTGCCAGTCACAGGGCACCTCGGAGAGACGCCGACCCATGAGGTCGAGGTGGG
The DNA here is from genome assembly GCF_900167995.1 of Luteibacter sp. 22Crub2.1. Taxonomy (NCBI): domain Bacteria; kingdom Pseudomonadati; phylum Pseudomonadota; class Gammaproteobacteria; order Lysobacterales; family Rhodanobacteraceae; genus Luteibacter; species Luteibacter sp. 22Crub2.1. The sequence goes on along the minus strand of NZ_FUYT01000017.1, from coordinate 21,215 downwards.
CTATCAGGTACTCGGCGCCGATGGCCGTGTGCTGCTGGTTACCGAGAACATGCGAAGGCTGGGTGCGCCGCCGGAAGGCGATGGTGCTTTCGGCGACGTGCACATCGACCGCCGCCACTGGCGCCTCTACACGCACCGGGATTCCGCCCGGGGCATTACGGTCACGGCGGGCGAGCGCTACGACAGCCGGCGTGACGTGCTGCGTGCCCTGTGGATCGAGCACGCCTTGCCGTTGTTGTTGGGTATTCCGTTGCTGGCAGTGGCGGTGCGCTGGTCGGTGCGACGGGCGCTGCGGCCGCTGGATACGCTGACTTCCCTGCTGACGATCCGCACGGCACGGAGCCGCGACACGCTGTTGCTCGCCGGAGCGCCCGAAGAAATAAGGCCTATCGTGGAATCTCTGAACACACAGTTCCGCCGGATCGGTCATGCCCTCGAGCGTGAGCGACGTTTCAGCGCCGACGTCGCGCACGAACTGCGTACGCCGCTCGCTTCGACCATGATCAATCTCGACAGCGCGATCGCGGAAAAGCGAGGCATGAGAGCGGCCGCCTCGCTTCCGGACGCCTATGCCAGCCTGCAATCGCTTGCTCGACGGACCGATCAGCTGTTGCTGCTGGCGCGACTCGACGATGCGGACGATATGCCGCGTGGTCGGGTCGACCTCTGCGCCGCCGCCCGGGCGGTCGTCGACGAGCTGCGTGCGACGGCTCGCGTGGACGCGCGGCATCTCGACGTGTCGGTACCGACCTTGCCTGTCTGGCTTGTAGCGCACGGACCCGCACTCGATGCGTTGATGCGCAATCTTGTGGAGAACGCCCTTCGGCATGCACCGGCGGGCGGACATGTATGCCTGACCGTGAAGCAGGATGCGAAGGCGACGGTGATCGAGGTCTGCGACGACGGCCCGGGTATTCCTCCGGAACGTCGTGAAGCGGTCTTCGAACGGTTTCATCGCGAGGCGACCAGCCTGGGCGATGGCTTCGGTCTCGGGTTGTCGATTGTGCAGCGGGCGGCGCGATTGCATGGGGCAAGCGTTGAGTTGCTCGATCGACCGAATGTGCCTGGATTGCTTGTCAGGGTCAGCTTGCCGCGTTGAACCTCGTTGAGCTGGACGTCTTCGCCGAGCCCTCAGCGCAACGTCACGCATCCCCTGGCAAATCCTCACAACCACCCAAAGTTTGCGCTAAGCCGACATGCCTACGCTCGACGTCACCAGAATGTCGTGGGACGGATATCCATGTTTGCCTTCGCGAAGCCGGCCACCCGCCGTCTCATCGCCCTTATCGTGGTTCTTGCGGGTATGGGTGGGTGCGCTACGTATCGCCCGCTGCCGCTGACGACGAAACCGACGCTCGCCTGGCGAATCGACCAGTTGCAGGGCGGCAGCGACGCGCGCTTGCCGCTCGATGAAGCCACGGTATTGCGTCTGGTCATGCTCAACAATCCGACGCTGGCCGCATCGCGTGCGCAACGTGGGGTCGAGCAGGCGCAGGTGCTCGATGCATCGGTGCTGCCCAATCCTTCGGTGCAGGCTAGTCTGGGCTTTCTGGTATCGGGCGAAGGGCATGCCTCCGCATGGTCTGCCGGATTCGCGCAGAGCCTGCAGGCGTTGGTGACGCATGGTGTGCGACGTGACGAGGCGCGTTCGTCGGCCTCGTCCACCGATGCGAAGCTGCTGTGGGAAGCGTGGGTGACGTTGTCGCGCGCGCGGACGCTGGTGATCGACGTGGTCGATGGCGAGCGACGCCTTGCCGTGCAGGAACGCATCGCGCTCGCGCTGGAGTCGCGCGCCGCGTCGCTGCACGCCGCCGTCGCGCGCGGTGACGAAGAGGCCGGCACGGCCAGTGCGGTGTTTGCCGCGGCGAGCGATGCGCGAAGCACGCATGACGATGCACGTCGTACCCTTCTCGCCCAGCGCGCCGAGCTGGCGTCGCTCATGAACCTGGACCCGTCGGCGACGTTGCCTCTGGCGGCCCTGCCGGCGTCGCCACGCTTCGATGCGGAGCGGGCGCAGGCATCGATCGCGTCGATGGGCGAGCACCGTCCCGACCTCGCGGCGCTTCGCTTCGGTTACGCCGCCCAGGAAGCGCGCGTGCGCGGTGCGATCCTAAGTCAGTTCGCACCACTGTCGATCGGCATGGATGCCTCGCGCGACAGTAGCCGTGTGCTGAACATCGGCCCGGCCGTATCGTTCGACCTCCCTTTGTTCGACCGCCAGCAAGGCAAGATCGCCGTGGCCGAAGCCACACGACAGCAATTGCACGACGAATACACCGCGCGCATCGACTCGGCGACCGCCGAAGCGCATGCGCTTGTCACGGCGGTTCTGATTAACGAGCACGAAGCCACTCGTGTGCCGGCGGACACGCAAGTCGTCGATGCGGCGGGCCGCGCCCTGGGCAGAGGCGACATCGATGCGAGGACTTACAGCGACCTCAGCGTCGCGACGCTGGGTCAGGTGGCCAACGACATCACCCGCGATATCTACCGGAGGGAACAACGCATAGCGTTCGATGCCCTCACCGGGGCGGGCCTGCCCAACTCGCTTCCTCCACGGATCGCACCATGAGCCGATACCTCCTCTGCGGCGTCATCGTCGTCGCCACCTTCGCGCTGGGCGGTTGTAGTGCCGGGACCGATAGCTCAGGTGACGGGGTCACGCCGAGCGCCGTCATACGGCAGGTCATGCCGGCACGAGCTCGCTTCGAGGACCGGGTCGTCGCGTATGGCCAGGGTGCGGCAGGTATCGGTGGTTCTCGCGTGCTTGCCTTGCCGCTGGATGCGAGCCTGACGAATGTCGACGTCGTGGCCGGTCAGCAAGTTCATCGCGGTCAGCGCCTTGCTGCGTTTTCGCCCAGCGCGGCAGCTGCCGCGGCGAGAGTGACTGCCCGGTCCAACGTCGCCGTGGCGCGCGAGCAGCGCGATCGTATGACGCGCCTTCTCGCCGATCACCTCGCAACCAACGACCAGATTTCACAGGCGGAAAAAACGCTGCGCGATGCCGAGGCGGCATACGCGGCGCAGGCGACACCGGACGACACGTTACGCGCCCCGGTGGATGGCACCGTACTGACGGTCGATGCCGCGCGCGGGGCTCTGGTCACCGCAGGTGCGACCCTGATGACTTTCGCCGAAGGTCAGCGCCTCGGATTCGCGGGTGGAATCGAGCCGCGTGACATGGCGCGCGTCCACGTCGGCGATGCTGTAACGATACGTCCGTTGTCCGATGGCATGCCTGTTGCCGCGCGGATCAGCGCGGTGGCCGATGCCGTCGATCCGGCTAGCCGCCTGGTCACCGTGCAAGCCCTGGCGCCGACGCCCCTGATCCAGGGCGAGGCCTATCGCGCGGAGATCGTAGTGGGCTCGCTCGAGGGCTGGCGTGTGCCGGCCGACGCCGTGGTCGGCGACGACGGTGCACGCGCTGTGTGGCAGGTCGTGCGGGGCAAGGCGCATCGCATTCCTGTAACGATCGTTGCCGCGCAGGGCGACGACGTGCTGGTCGATGGCGAGATCGACGCCTCGCGCGCCATCGCGACCGTGGGCGCACCTCAGCTGGAAGAAGGTACGCAGGTGCGTCCGGCGGGGTCGAAGTGAGTGACGCATCCTTTCTTTCTCGCCACGCCCGGACCTTGCTGCTGTTCGCCCTGGCGCTGGCTGTCGCGGGCGCGGTGGCGGCATGGTCGTTGCCCGTTGGGTTGTTCCCACAAGTCGCGTTTCCGCGCATTGTCGTCGATCTGGACGCGGGCGACCGTCCGGCCGACACCATGGCGTTGCTGGTGACCCGTCCCGTGGAGGAAGCCATTCGCACGGTGCCCGGCGTCGAGGGCGTGCGCTCGGAGACGTCGCGCGGCGCGGCACAGGTTTCGGTCGACTTCGGCTGGGGACGCGACATGATCGCCTCGACCCTGCTGGTCGACGCCGCCATCACGCGCGCGGTTTCTAGCCTGCCGCCTGGTGTGACGTACGATGTTCGCCGCATGGATCCGACGGTCTTCCCCATCGTGTCGTACGCGTTGCGCTCGGACTCCATTTCCCCGGCACGGTTACGTGATCTTGCGCAGTTCCGCATCGCCCCCGCGCTGGCTTCCGTCTCCGGTCTGTCGCGTGTTGCTGTCCAGGGTGGCGATACGCCGGAGATCCAGGTCGAAGCGGACCCCCGCCAATTGGCAGCGCATGGCCTTGCCTTCGACGATCTGGTCGGTGCGATCGCGGGTGCGAATGTGGTGCGTGCCGTGGGCCGCGTGCAGGACCGCAACAAGCTGTTCCTCACGCTGGTCGATCAATCGATGCAAGGCACGCGCGACATCGGTGCGATCGTGGTGCGTCGTACCGATGCGGGCTGGGTGCATGTCTCCGACGTAGCGACCGTTCGCATGGGCGTCGAACCTCAGTGGACCCGCATCGCCGAGGACGGTCGGCCTGCCGTGCTGTTCAACGTGTTCGAACAACCCGACGGCAACGCGGTGGCGATTGCCGGGGAGGTGCGCGCACGGCTGGCGCGGCTTGCCTTGCCGCCGGGTGTCACGTTGCGCAAGTGGTACGACCAGAGCGAACTGGTGACCGACGCGGCGGCCAGTGTGCGCGATGCGATCGCCATCGGCTTGCTCTTGGCCGCGCTCGTGCTGTGGGGCTTCCTGCGAAGCGGGCGCATCGTCGGTATCGCGCTGGTCGTGGTTCCCGCGACGCTCGCCGTGACGGTGTTGCTGCTGCGCGCGATGGGCATGAGCTTCAACATCATGACGCTCGGTGGCATGGCCGCCGCCGTGGGACTCGTCATCGACGATGTGATGGTCATGGTGGAGCACTTGGCTCATCGTGCATCGCGTGTGGCGGAAGGCGACGTGGCGTCCGGCATGTTCGCCTCCGCGCGGGAATTCCTGCCGCCTCTGTCCGGCTCCAGCGCCGCGACCCTGATCGTCTTCGTGCCGTTGGCCTATCTCGACGGCGTCACCGGTGCCTTCTCGCGCGCGCTTTCGATCACCATGGCCTGCGCCCTGGCGGTCTCGTGGGCGATGACGGCATTCATCGTTCCGTATCTGACCTCGCGGTGGCTCGATGTGTCGCGCTGGAGGGATCCGGCGGCCGGCCGTGCGCGCGGTCTGGCGCGTTGGCATGGCACCGCGTATCGCGCATCGGTGCGTCGCCCCTGGCTTCCCGCGCTGGCCATCGTGGCGCTTCTCGCGGCAGGCCTTTTCGCAGCGACGCAGGTGCCGACCGGCTTCATGCCGGATGCCGATGAAAGCGGCTTCGTTCTCGACTACTACACCGCACCGGGCACCTCGCTGTCCGAGAGCGAACGGCAGGTCGCGCAGATCGAGACGATCCTGCGTGCACGACGTGACGTCGAGACCTTCTCGCGTCGCCTCGGCACCGGACTCGGCGGCGACCTGGGGCAGTCGCATCACGGTGACATGTTTGTCCGTCTGGTCAGCGATCACGACCTGCCGACGCGGGACGTCATGGACGACGTGCGTGAAAGTATCTTGCGCAACGTCCCTGGCGTGGAAGTCGAAACCGCCCAGCTGATGGAGGATCTCATCGGGGATCTGACTGCGGTTCCGCAACCGATCGAGGTCAAGCTGTACGGTGACGATGAGACCGTCCTGCGCGCTACCGCGACGCGGGTGGCCGATAAGTTGGTGCATACCGACGGGCTCGTCGAAGTGCGGAGCGGTGTACGTATCGCGGGTGATGCCCTCGACATTCGTCTGGACCATGACGCTGCTGCCGCGGAGGGCGTCAGTGCGGATCTCGTGGCGCGCACCGTGTCCGATGCGCTGGACGGCGTGGTCGCCACCAGCCTGCCGATGGCCACACGCGCGGTGGGCGTACGCGTTTCCGTGCCGGGTGCGCGCCACTGGCGCATCGCCGATCTTGCCGATGTGCCCGTGCGTGCACCGGATGGGCATGTGCTTCCGTTGCGCCGGGTGGCGACACTGATCCCCGTCAGCGGACAGGCGCAGATTACGCGCGAAGACCTCCAGACCATGGTCCCCGTCACTGCGCGCATCGATCGCGGTGGCATGGATGCGGCGGTCGCCAGGGTAAAGGCGGTACTCGCACAGCCTGGTGTCTTGCCGGCCGGCACACGCTATGAACTGGGTGGTCTGTATGCCCAGCAGCAGACGGCATTCGCCGGGCTGCGCAAGGTGTTCGCCGCGGCGATTCTCGCCGAGTTCCTGCTGTTGATGCTCCTGTACCGCAGCATGTGGTTGTCTGCGCTGGTCATGACAGGCTCTTTACTGTCGGCCTCAGGGGTGTTCCTCGCGCTGTGGCTGACCGGCGTGGATCTGAATGTGACTGCGATGATGGGCCTGACAATGGTCGTCGGTATCGGCACGGAGATGGCTATTTTCCTTGTGTCCGAATACGTCGCCCGTCGACGTACCGCGACAACCGTGGCGGCGCTGCGTCGCGCGGTGCGGCTCCGGGTGCGGCCGATCAGCATGACGTCCTTCGCGGCGATCCTCACCTTGCTGCCCCTGGCGCTGGCGATCGGTCGCGGGTCGGGCATCCAGCAGCCGCTGGCGATCGCCATCGTGGGCGGTCTCATCGTCCAGTACCCGTTGGTATTGCTCGGCTTGCCGGTCGCCATCGGCGCCGTGGAGCGCTGGCGCGCACAGACGTCGAATCGTCATCCCACGGACAGCAAGGCATAAGCTTCCTGCGGCATCGTTGGCGGCAGACTTCCAGAGAGTTCGCCCATGCCTCCTGTCGCGTCGCTGTCATCGACCACATCGAACGAGCCGTCTCGCACGCCCATGCACGGCAACGCCGCGCTCTGGCGTCGCCGGGTCGCGGCCTGGCTGGCGCGCCACCTGGTCGCTCCGCCGAAAAACCTCGTTGGCGCCGGACAGCTTCCCGCCTCGGGCATCCAGCGCATTCTGGTCTGCCGCCCCAATCACCGGCTCGGCAACACCTTGCTGCTCACTCCGCTGCTGGTCGAAATCGAACGTCGTTTCCCGGGCGCTGAAGTGGATCTGCTCTCCGCCGGTCCCGCGGCGCACTCGGTGTTTCGCGGGTTCGACATCGTCGGTGACTGCATGACCCTCGATCGACGCGCGGCGCGACGCCCCCTCGCCACGATCGGCGCGTTGCGCAAGCTGCGCTCGCGTCGCTATGACCTGGTCATCGACGCGGCGGCGGGGTCGTCATCCGGGCGTATCGCCAGTGCCATGGCGAAGGCCCGTTTTCAGTTACGTACCGACGCCATGCCGAACGAGGGTCCGGTGACGCACCTCGCGGCACGGCCGGTGCAGGCGCTGCGCTGGGCACTGGGTGCCCGTGGTGAGGGGGAGGTTCCGTTGCTCGATGTCAGGCTGACCGATGCGGAACGTCGCTGTGGGCAGGACGCCCTCACGCGGGTGCTTCGCGATGCCAACGAACGCGGCCTGCCGGTGATGGCGATCTTCCCGAACGCGACCGGCTCGAAGCGCCTGCCGACCGACTGGTGGAGCGATTTTGCGAACGAACTGCTCGCACGCATCGGCGATGTCTGCATCGTCGAGCTCGTATCCGCCGATGGTCAGTCGCGCCTGGGTGGCGGCTATCCCACGTATTACACAAGCGATCCGCGCAAGCTCGCCAGCTTCATCGAAGCCGCCGGAACCTACATCAGTGCCGACTGCGGCGTGATGCATCTGGCGGCCGCTACGAACGCGACAACCGTGGGTTTATTCGGGCCTACCGACCCGGGACGTTATGCGCCGTACGGGCGTAACAACGCCGCCATCGCCTGTGATGACGGGTGTCCGCAGAAGGCCGCGATGCGCGTCGCCGCGCATCTGCAGCGCGTGCGTCGCGCTCAGTAAGCTCCGCGGCGCACGACACCGGCGGGTAGCAGGCCTTACCAGCCGTCGGCCAGTTTCACGGAAAGGTGTGCCTTCGCCGGCGGCGCGCTCTTGCCGCCGTGCACGAGAGCGAACCGTCGGGATGCTCATTCGGCCAGATCGCCGCGGCCCGTGAAGCGACGGGCAACGGGTGGGGTAGCCCGGCAAGGAAGTCGATCATAGCTGGGTCATCGTCGAGCGCTATGAGCGGTATGCCACGTCGGCTCATGTCGTTAACGGCGGCTGCGAGCCAGGGGATGGTGGTGATTGCAGATGATGCCTTGGACCTCTCAGCTCTTCTTCTGCGCCACGCTCGCTATGCCGAGAAGGTCGGCGTCGGGGTTGATCACTTCAAGGGGGTCGTTACAGTGCGAGCAGGATGCAACCTGATCGTCGCGGTATGCGGGGCCGCGAGGCTGAACGTGCGGCGCGTAGATTTCGTCCTGGTCCGTCATATCGAAATCCCATTTATCCTATTAGTGTCCGTACACGACCGGGGCCTTCGATAGACCGAGGTCCTTCGACACACGTGTGAAGTCCGCGGTATTCGGGTGCAGGCTTTGGCCACCGGGCAGGGACGGGTCGGAGACGAAAGCTGGGTCGCTCTGGGTCAACAGGCGACCATCTGGCGCGTAAATATGATGCCACTCACACGAAGCGCAGCTGTGCGACGCGTCACCGTATTCGACAACAAAGAAAGGGCTTGCATCGGCGCCGCGCGCGCAGGCCAGGCCTACTGGGTCGTATTTTTCGAGACCTTGCGGAACTGGCAGAACAACTGGCTGCGAGGTGCCCGCGCGTAGAACGAGCTCGTTTCGCTCGCAGGACTGTGAGCCGGTGCTACAGCGGACGATCATCGTCGAGCGGCCGCAGGGTTTCGCGAAGGCAGCGTGCGCATTTTCTGCGGCGAGGACTGTGTTGGTAACGCCCATGCTGGCAATCAGCGCTGCCGCTGTAAGGACTCGCTTCGAGATCATCCTCTGTTTCCTTCCGGATCGAGGACTGACGATAGCGCGTGTAGGTCGTGGGAGAAACTGGGAGCGACCCCTTAGTCTGGCCAGGGCGAACGAGGCGAGGTGAAACAGGCAAGCGAGCGGTCCCGGCCACGAAGCGAGGCGCGGCTCGACTCACATGCAACCTCTCCGTCCCAAAGAGCCGGCGGGTGCCACCCTCGCGTCCGGTAGCCGCAGGCGAGGGCTCCGACTGGAAGAGGCCCGCAAGGGGGCCGGTCAGGGATGACCGGCCGTTTTCGGGGAGGCAGGGACAGCCGACTCGAAAACCCCCAGTCGGAGCCCGACCCGGCCGAAGGCCATTGAACTACGGCCGCGGTAGCGGCCTTTCCCTGAGGGGTCGCCGCAGGCGTGGACGCGAGGGTGGCACCCGCCGGCTCTTCCCGACCACACCGCACGCCGCCGCAAGCCGACGCGATGGCGAAGCCGAGCCCTCAGCGACACCCGAAGCAACATCGCCGTTTGAAATAAAAAAAGCGCCGCACTTTCGTGCGGCGCTTTCGTCTTCAGATCAGCCAGTCGAACCGACTTACCAGATCTTCACCTGCTTATCGCCGGCGCGGACCATCTTCGCGCCCGGCTTGCACTGGAACGCCGTCGCGAACGATTCCATGTTCGACGGAGCGCCGATGGCGCGCAGCGAGGCCGGTGCGTGCGGGTCGACGTTGAGGTACAGCATCGCCTGCTTCTCGCGGACGCTGCCGCGCCACACGCGGGCCCAGTTGAGGAAGAAGCGCTGGTCCTGGGTGTAGCCGTCGATCTTGGACTCGGCTTCCTTCGGGTTCTTCTTCAGGGCTTCCTGCAGCGCGTCGTATGCCACGGCGGTGCCGCCCAGATCGGCGATGTTCTCACCGAGGGTCAGCTTGCCGTTGACGTGCAGGTCCGGCTTGTCCTTGATCGGCGCGTACTCATTGAACTGGTTGACCAGCTTCGCGGTGCGCTCTTCGAACTTCTTCTTGTCGGCCGCGGTCCACCAGTTGCTGTTGTTGCCTTCGCCGTCGAACTGGCTGCCTTCGTCGTCGAAGCCGTGGCTGGCTTCGTGACCGATCACGGCACCGATACCGCCGTAGTTGATCGCGTCGTCGCCATTGGCGTCGAAGAACGGCGGCTGCAGGATCGCGGCCGGGAAGTTGATCGTGTTGTCGGTCGGGTTGTAGTAAGCGTTGACCGTCTGCGGGGTCATGCCCCACTCGAGGCGGTCGGTCGGCTTGCCGATCTTGGCGATGTCGTAGTGGTAGTTGAACTTGCTGGCGGCTTCGACGTTACCGAAGTAGTTCTCGCCGGACACGTCCAGGCCCGACCAGTCGCGCCACTTGTCCGGGTAACCGATCTTCGGCAGGAAGGTATTCCACTTGGCGATGGCCTTCTGCTTGGTTTCGTCGCTCATCCAGTCGAGCTTCTCGATGCGCGCCTTGAGGGCGTTGCGCACGTTGTCGACCAGTTCGTTGGCGCGCTGCTTGGCTTCCGGCTTGAACACCTTGGCCACATAGAGCTGGCCGAGGCCTTCGCCCATCGACGAGTTGACCGTGCCGAGCACGCGCTTCCAGCGCGGCTTCTGCTGCGGCTGACCGGCGAGCGTCTTGCCGTAGAAGTCGAACTTGTTGTCCTGGAAAGCCTTGGACAGGTACGGCGAGGCGCCGTCGATGGCGTGGAAGCGCAGGTAGGCCTGCCACGTCGACACCGGCGTGGACGCCAGCATCTTGTCGAACTCCTTGAAGAACTTCGGCTGCGACAGCGAGAAGCCCTTGTCGACCGTCACACCCTGGGCGGCGAAGAACTTCTCCCAGTTGAAGTGCGGGGTGATCTTGTCCGCGTCGGCGACGGTCACGAAGTGGTACTGGTTTTCCGGGGTACGCAGTTCGACCGGCGCGAGCGAGGCGGCGGCGAGCTGGGTTTCGAACTTCATGATCGCGTCGGCCTGGGTCTTCGCGTCGGCATCGGAGACGCCGGCGAGGGTCAGCGTCTTGACGATGTAGTCGACGTAAGCCTTACGGTTATCCGCCTGCTTCGGATCGGTGTAGTAGTCCTTGGTCGGCAGACCCAGTCCATCCTGCTGCGCGAAACCGATCTGCGTCTTGGCGTTCTTGAAGTCGGCGCCCGCGCCGAAGCCGAAGACGTAGCTGTTGCCATCATTGAAGCTGGCGTCGAGGAAATCGGCGATGTCCTGCGGCGACTTCAGCGCGTCGATCTTGGCCAGCTCCGGCTTGAGCGGCTCGATGCCGGCCTTCTCGATGGCGTCCTCGTTCATGCCCGAGCGATACAGCAGGCCGATCTTCTGTTCGATCGAGCCGGCGGTGGCGCTGGCGGCGCCCTTGTCCATCGCATCGACGATTTCGTGCTGCGTGTTCAGGCTGTTCTCGGCCAGCTGGTCGAAGGCGCCCCAGCGGGTGCGGTCGTCCGGAATCGGGTTGGCGGCCACCCACTTGGCGTTGACGAAGCCGTTGAAGTCGTCGCAAGCGTCGATGCTGGTATCGATGTCGGCCACGTTGAACGTGGGGCCGGCGGGTGCGGCGGCGGTCGTGGCGGCCGGCGCGGGCGCGGCCGTGGTCGACGGGGACGGGGTGTTGCCGCCCGGGACGGCGGTATCGGCGTCGTTGTGCTTGCTGCAGGCGGTGCCGGCGAGCGCGATGGTCAGCGCCAGGGCGAGCGGCTTCAGGTACTGCTGGGTCATGAGTGTCCCTCTGTGAAAGTGGCTGCAACGGCGCCCCCGGGCACCGCACTCCCCGAGGATAACGGCTGGAGGGCGGCCGCAGGGCCAACCGTGACGAAGGTCATGGTTCAGTGAACTTCGCAAGTTCTCGCGAGCCAGTGACCCCGGACTGTCACAGGCGGTTCGCAGAATCGGCAGGACCGCATGACAGGGGATGCGGCCCACCCACGCAATTCGGACGTCTACACCGAGGAGCTACGTCATGCGCAAGTTAATGGCCGCGGGCATCGCCTGCGTGCTCACCCTGTCCGCTGCGTCGATCGTCGTCGCCCAGCAGACCGATCCCGCGGAAGCGACCTCGGCCACGGAAGCCCTCGGCTTCGGTTTCGGTCACGGTGGCCACGGGAGCGATCCGCGCACGGCCACCCCGATCAGGCACGTGGTCGTGATTTTTCAGGAGAACGTCTCCTTCGACCACTATTTCGGCACCTATCCGTTCGCCGCCAATGCGAAAGGCGAGCCCGCGTTCTACGCTCGCCCGTTCACGCCGCCGGTCAACGGTCTGACGCATCGCCTGCTGACCGACAATCCGAATGCCAGCAACACAGGCAACGCGGATGCCGCCATCAATCCGTTCCGCCTGACCCGCGCGCAAGCGGCGACGGCCGATCAGGACCACGGCTACACATCGGAGCAGCGGGCCTTCCACGGCGGTCGCATGGACCTGTTCCCGCTGTACACCGGTCGCGGCGAAACGCTGCCTGATGGCGATGCGGCGGAAGAGGGCAAGGGCCAGGTCATGGGTTACTACGATGGCAACACGGTCACCGCGTACTGGAACTACGCGCAGAACTTCGCGATGAGCGACAACCACTACGGCACCGGGTTTGGCCCGTCCACGCCGGGTGCGGTCAACCTCATCGCCGGCCAGACCGCCGGCGTGATCGACACGCTCAACGGTACCGGTGCCGAGACCGACGACGGGCACGGCGGTATGACGATGATCGGCGATCCCGATCCGATCGGCGATGTCTGCTCGTCGCCCACGGCCAATCAGGTGACGATGGGCGGTCGCAACATCGGCGACCTCCTCAACGAGCGCAACATCACATGGGGCTGGTTCCAGGGCGGTTTCGACCTCACCCGGACCAACGCCGACGGCAGCACGGGCTGCACGCGTCGCCACCTGTCGAGTGTGACCCACACCACGTCCAACGATTACAGCCAGCATCACGAGCCGTTCCAGTACTACCCGTCCACCGCGAACCCGACGCATGCGCGTCCTACCTCGGTGGCGACGATCGGCAAGACCGACGCGGCCAACCATCAGTACGATATCGAAGACTTCTACGACGCGCTCGATGCGAACAACCTGCCGGCGGTGAGCTTCCTCAAGGCACCGGCGTATCAGGACGGCCATGCGGGTTATTCCGATCCGCTCGACGAACAGGCCTTCGTCGTCCACGTGATCAATACCCTGCAGCAGAGCGCCGAGTGGAAGGACACGGCGGTCATCATCGCCTATGACGATTCCGATGGCTGGTACGACCACCAGGCGCCGCCGCACATGAACGCATCGGTCGGCAGCACCGACGCGCTGGACGGCGACGGTGTGTGCAAGGGCCATGGCACGCTGCCGGGCCTCGATGGCAGAACACCGGCGCAGGGCCGTTGCGGTTTCGGTCCGCGCCTGCCCTTGCTGGTGGTGTCCCCGTGGGCGCGCGAGAACATGGTCGATCACAGCGTTACCGACCAGAGCTCGATCACGCGCTTCATCGAAGACAACTGGCTGTCGGGCAAGCGCATCGGCGGCGGTTCCACCGACGCACAGGCCGGTCGCCTGGACGGCATGTTCGATTTCTTCCTGCCGCGTCTGTTCGATCGCAAGCTGATCCTCGACGAGTCGACCGGTCAGCCGAAGCAGGCGGGCGGTGGTGGCTGGCCGCACTGGCCGTTCGGGAACGGTGGGCATGGTTGATCGCCGCCGGTTTCTGACCACGGCGGGCTGGGCGGCCGCGGCGGGGTGGATCCCGTCGCGGCTGCTCGCGCATGACATGCACGGCATGCAGGCCGCGCCCGCCGCGAAGGTGGGCAACAACCTGTGCATGCATCCCATGGGTGACACGACGCGGATGCCGGGTCTGGTCGATCCGGGCAAGCTCGCCGCCTTTGTCGATCCGCTGCCGTTGCCACCGACGTTGCACGCCGGGAAGGGCAAGCCGCTGCACGTCCGCATGGCCGAGACGACGCAGAAGCTGCACCGCGATCTGCCGCCGACGACGCTATGGACGTACGGCGGCCATTATCCCGGGCCGACGATCGAAGCCCGTACGGGTCAGCCGGTGGATGTGGTCTGGGAGAACGCGCTGCCGACGAAGCATTTCCTGCCGGTGGATCACGCGATCTGCGGTGCGGAGGCGGACAAGCCCGAGGTGCGTGCCATCGTGCATCTGCATGGGGCCAAGGTGCCGCGCGCCGACGATGGTTATCCGGAAGACTGGTACGTTCCCGGTAAGTCACGCAAGCACCATTACGCCAACATGCAGGACGCCTCGACCCTCTGGTACCACGATCATGCGATGGGCATTAACCGGCTGAACATGTACGCCGGACTGATGGGCCTCTACCTGTTGCGCGATGACCACGAGCTGTCGCTTGGCTTGCCTTCGGGCGAGGAGGAGTTGCCGCTCGTGTTCGCCGATCGGTGGTTACGTACGGATGGCCGTCTGTATTACCCGGATTCCGGCGATGCGAATGCACCGTGGGTGCCCGAGGTGTTCGGCAACCTTACGCTGGTCAACGGCGCGATCCTGCCGCGTGCCGATGTGCAGCCGCGGCGGTATCGCCTGCGTGTGCTCAATGCCGCCAACGGGCGGTTTTATCATCTGCGCTTTCGCGACGGCCGACCGTTTCAGGTGATCGGATCGGACCAGGGGCTGCTTGCCGCGCCGGCGACGGTGAAGTCGATCTTTCTCGCACCGGGCGAGCGGGCGGACCTCGTCGTCGACTTCGCTTCGTTGCGCGGCGGCGACGTTGAACTGATGAACGATGCGCTGCCGCTGATGCGTTTTGCCGTGGGGAAGGGCGACGTGCGAGACGACAGTCGGGTACCGGACGTGCTGCGCGATCTGCCGCGTGTCACTGAAACCACGGCGTCGAGGTCACGCGAGCTCACGCTGGACGAATACAGCGACTGCGTCGCGACGCCGATGTTGATGCTGCTGAACGGCAAGCGCTGGCACGACCCGGTGACCGAGACGGTGAAGCTGGGCACGACGGAGATGTGGAATCTGGTGAACCTCACCGAGGACACGCATCCGATCCATCTGCACCTCGTTCGTTTCCAGATCCTCGACCGGCGTCCTTATGACGTCGACGAATACATGGAAAAGAAGACGATCCGCTACGTCGGGCCGGCGCAGGAGCCACCGGCGCATGAACGTGGCTGGAAGGATGTGGTGCAGGTGTATCCGGGGATGATTACGCGGATCGTGGCGACCTTCGATGGCTATGCCGGGCGGTATGCGTGGCATTGCCACCTGGCGGAGCACGAGGCGAATGAAATGATGCGACCGTTCGAGGTAGTGGTGTAGGAGCGCGCCTTGCGCGCGATGCTTCTGATCAGACGCATCGCGCGCAAGGCGCGCTCCTACAATCAATGGGCGAGTTGTTGCAACGCGGGAGCATCCAGCCGCAACACCGGGTAAGCACCCACCTTCTGCACCGTGAACCACGGGCTGCGCTCGTAGAAGAAGGTCAGCCGCGCGCGCGGGCTGGCGGCAAACGCCGCATCGCTTTTCACCTTCGCGTCGAACTCCGCCTTCAGCGAAGGATTCTCCGCCAGCATCTTCCGCGCCAGAGCCTCGAGCACACGAGGCTCGCCGTATTCCTTTTGCTCGAAGATCCCGTTGAGATAGCCCCAGCGCAGCACCGAGTCGGGCGCACGCGCATCCAGAAGGTTCAGCGCGAGCACCGCATCGACGTTATCCGCGCGGACAATCACGGTACCCGGGGGTAACTTGACGGTTTCCTTCGCTGGCGTCACCACGACGTCTTTCAACATGTGATGACCCTCGAACGGCTTATCCGCCCACTTGGGCTGGGTCAGCTCGTCTCGCGTCACGGCGACCTTCGTCGCGGCGGTCGTCCGCGTATACGGAATACCCTGCGCATCCAGCCGCTCGATGATGTCGGTCCACTGCGGCGGAATCGCCCATGCGGCAGGGATCGGTGCCGAGACATCCGGCAGCAGATCGTTCCAGCTCTGGATGTCGTAGGTCTTGTTGGTCTTCGGGTCGTACTGAACCCAGAGGTCGCCGGAGATGTCGCTCTTCGTCTGCGTGAACGCGTAACCCTTAAGCTGGAACGGTTTCGGCGTCGGGTCGAGCTTGAACGTGACCGGCAACGAGGCACCCGGCTGCGCGGAAAGTGACGACGCCCAGCGATCCGCATCCTTCGACGCCTGCAGCAACGCGGCAGGATCGGCGTTGATCACCTCGAACATGCTCCGCACGACGTCGTACGTCGCGCGCACGCGAACTTCGTACGACTTCAGCATATGCGTCTCGATCAGCAACCCGGCGCGATTGCGGATCGCCGCGTAACCGGTGGAGAAGCGCGGACCCGAGCCGAAGTTTTCGATGCCCTTGGTGATATCGCGCCCGTCGCGGAACTCGAGGTAGGGCGAAGCCAGATGACCGAGCTTTTCGTAGCGGGGCATGGTCTGACCGGCAAAGGCCTTCGCCTGCCAGGCGGCGATCGACGGTGGCAGCTTATGTGCATCCTCCGCGTACCACGTGAGGTCGTACTGGTAGTCCGCGCCATCCGTCGTATGGATGTCGATGAGCAGGTCGGGCTTCCACGCGTTCCACAGCGTCAGCCAGGCGCGGGTTTCCGGCGCGTCGGCCTTGACGTAGTCGCGGTTGAGATTGAGGTACTGCGACTGGCCACGGAAACCCATTTCCTCGGGACCGTTCTGATTGATGCGGAAGTACGGGCCGGAGTTCTCGTGCCCGTCCACGCTGTACACCGGGATGTAGACCAGCACGGCGTGATCGAGCAGGTGGGGCAGGCGGCCCATGGTGGCGAAGTCGCGCAGCAGCATCAGCCCCGCGTCCTTGCCTTCGATCTCGCCCGGGTGGATGCCCGCCTGCAGCAGCACGATGGGCTTACCCGCCGCGCGGGCGCGCTCGGGTGTGAGATCGCCATCCTTGCCGGCGATGACCGCCGTCATCGGTCGGCCTTCCGGCGTGGTACCGAACGTCTCCAGACGGATCGTGTCCGGCGCGGCGCGGGCCAGCCGGCGCAGGAACGCCTGCGTCTCCGCATACGATGGCGTGGTGCGGAACGAGGACGCTTCGGCGGGCGTGGTCCAGGTGTCTTTCGCGTGGATCGTCATCGGGGTCACCGCGATCAGGGCGAGGAGAAGTCGTGCTTGAAGCGTCACGGTCAGGCCAGCCTTCGGAAAGGGAATCGGGTCATTGTGTGATTTTTTCCGCGTCACGGCGAATCATGGGGGAAAGAGGAGGCGTCATGGCGGATCAGGCGAGGCGGCGCGAGTGTGAGGCGCTGCTCCACACCCATCGGAAAATCCTGTTCAAGGTCGCGGCGGTGTACGCCCGCGGCGAGGAGGACCGGCGCGACCTCGCTCAGGAGATCGCGTTGCAGGTCTGGCGCTCGTTCGCCAGCTATGACGCCACCCGTCCGTTTTCCACGTGGATGTATCGCGTGGCGCTCAACGTCGGACTTTCGCATGCCCGGCGCGAACGCGAGCGGCCCCAGCCGCTGGACGAAGCGCTGATCGACACCCTGGGCGGCGGTACGCCCATTGACGAGCCGGACGAGCGACTCGCCCTGCTGGCCAGGGCCATCGAAGCACTCGCGCCACTCGACCGGGCGCTGGCCATGCTTTACCTCGACGAGTTGCCGCATGCCGAGATCGCGGCGGTGCTGGGTATCGGCGAGTCCAACGTCGGCACGCGTATCGCGCGCCTGAAGCAACGCCTGCGCCGGGATATGACCGGCCGGCCATCCACGAGAGGAACTTGATCATGGAACTCGACGAACTGAAGGCGGGATGGGCGGAGCTCGACCGGCGGCTGGACCGGATCGAGGCGGCCGTCGTGGTGTCGGGCCGGCGCCGAGGCGTGAAGTCGGAACTGCGCGCGCTCGTGGCCTGGCAGCTGATACAGCTGATCGCGGGCCTGATGCTGGCGGTAGCGGCCGGGTCGTTCTGGGTCGATCACCGGGCGCAGCCGAGCCTTCTGGTGACCGGCGTTCTGCTGCATCTTTATGGCGTCGCCATGATCGTCGCCGCCGTCCGCACTCTCGTCCTCGTAGCCCGGGTGGACGAGGCCTCGCCCGTGCTGACGCTGCAGGCGCGGATCGCCGACCTGCGGGCGTGGCGCATCCGCGAGGGCCGCTGGTTCGGTGTGGTCGGGTGTTTCATGTGGGTCGCGATGGTGATCTGGGCGTTTGGCTTGCTGGGCGTGGATGTGGTGGCGGCGAATCCGGCCTTCGTCGGCTTGCAGCTGCTCACGGCGGTGGTGTGCCTCGGCGTCTTCATCGTGGTCTCGCGACTGGACGGAAAGCCGGAAGGTTCCGCGGTACGGCGGGCGCAGGAGCGGCTGGACGAGATCGAGCGGTTTCGTTTGGGGTGACCGGGTCGCGACCCGGGCAAGGACAACGGATCCATAAGCTGGCGCTAAGCCGGGCATAGGGATAATTTGGGCCCATACGGAGGCTCTCCCTTGCACATCATCCTCGTCGAAGACGACGCCCAGCTGGGCGATGCCATCCGCCGCGCGCTGGAACGACTGGCCTATACGATCAGTTGGTACCGCGACGGCAACGAGGCGCTGTCCGCGCTGCGCGACCACGACGCGGACCTGGTCCTGCTCGATCTGGGCCTGCCCGGGCGCGATGGCATGGACGTGCTCAGCGAGGCGCGTCGTCTGCGCGTCACCACACCGGTGATCGTCATGTCGGCGCGCGATGCCCTCGATTCGCGCATCCAGGTGCTCGATGCGGGTGCGGACGATTACCTGATCAAGCCGTTCCATCTCGATGAGCTGGCGGCGCGCATCCGTTCGCTGGCCCGGCGGGTGCGTGGCGCGGCGGTGAACAAGCTCGAAGCCGGCGCCCTGAGCCTCGACCTGGGCACGTTCGATGTGGTCTGGCACGGACAGAAGGTGGAGCTGACGCGGCGTGAATTCGCGCTGCTGCAGGCGCTGATGGAGCGGGCGGGCCGGATCGTCCGTCGCGAGTCGCTGGAGACCTCGCTGTATGGGCCGGACAGTGCGATGAGCACCAGCGCACTCGAGGTGCTCGTGCACTCCCTGCGCCGTAAGCTGAGCCACGAGGCGATCCAGACGGTGCGAGGCTTCGGTTACATGATTCCGCGGGAACCGCTTTGACGCCGCTGAGTCTCCGATCGCGGCTGCTGATCCTGATCGTCATCGTTCTGGCGGCCGTGCTGCTGCCGCTGGGTGTACTCAGCGCCAAGCGCACACTCGAAGAAGTGGACGAACTATCGGACGGTCGTCTCGCGCAGGCGGCCCGCACGCTGGAGGTGCTGGTCGGCCGCATCGGTGTGGATCAGTTGCGCAGCCAGCGCGATGCGCGGCTACTCGTCCCGAGCGTGTCGAATCATCCGCAGGAACTCACCGTCCAGGGGCGCACGTTCGAATCCGAAGTGGGCTTCCAGGTCTTCGATCATGACGGCCATCTGCTGCTGGGTACCGAGAATCTCGCCGGGTTGCCCAACACGCACGCCACCGATGGCGCGTTCGAGGATGTCGAGACCGGGCATCACGAGTGGCGTGTGTTCACGCTGATCATGGAAAACGAAGACATCACGATCCGTGCCGGCGAGCGCTACGACAGCCGTCACGAGATTACCCGCGCGCTGTGGATCGAGCACGGGTTGCCCACGCTGCTCGGTCTGCCGCTGCTGGCGATTCTGGTGGGCTGGGCCATCCGTCGCGGTCTGGGACCGCTGGAGGCGTTGGCCAGTGCGCTTGCCCGACGCGAGCCCGGCAGTCGCGAGCCCATTCACCTGTCCGACGCACCGACCGAGCTGCAGCCGGTGCTGACGGCTCTCAACGACCAGATCAGTCGGCTCGAAAGCGCGCTGGATCGCGAACGCCGCTTCAGTGCGGACGTGGCGCACGAACTGCGTACGCCACTCGCCTCGACCATGATCAACCTCGAGGATGCGATGGCGTCCGCACAACCGGACGAGGCTACGCGGTCCGCGCTGGAGGCCGCACGCGCCTGTCTGGTTTCGCTGGCCCGGCGCACGGAGCAGCTGCTGGCGCTGGCGCGCTTGGAAGTGGGTGCCGCGTCCGGCCCGCGCAGTCGCGTGGATCTCGGCGAACTGGCTCTCGAGGTGATCGACGAACTGGCGCCGCTGGTGGGCAAGGGCAGTGTCGAGATGAGTGTCCGCGAGCTGCCCGACCACCTGTTCGTCGAGGGCTATGGCGTCGCTCTGGGCGCCCTGCTGCGAAACCTGCTGGAGAATGCCTTCCGCCATGTGCCGCAGGGCGGTCATGTGGAACTGGCCATCGGTTCGGTGGACGGCATGGCGCGGATCGAGGTGGTCGACGATGGCCCCGGCATCCCGCCGGACCGCCGCGCGGCCATGTTCACCCGTTTCCAGCGGGGCGTGGACACCCACGGCGAGGGCTATGGCCTGGGCCTGTCGATCGTGCAGCGCGCCGCCGAACTCCATGGTGCGTCCATCGAACTGCTCGATCGCGATGGCGGGTCAGGCCTGCGCGTCGTTGTGACGCTGCCGGCGGCCTGACCGACAGGATATCCGTGCAATTCACGTAACAAACCCCGGCGCATACTCGTAGCCCCTGTCCAAGGAGCGCTCCGATGAAGAACCCGCAAGCGACCAAAAACCTTCGCAAGGCCGACCTGCGCACGCCCAACGGTCTGGGTGCCGACGCGACACGTGACATCGCCGCCGAGGTGAATGCCCTGCTGGCGGATACGTTCGCGCTGTACCTGAAGACGAAGAATTTCCACTGGCACATGTCCGGTCCGCGCTTCCGCGACCTGCACCTGCTGCTGGACGAGCAGGGCGAGCAGATCTTCGCCATGACGGACGATCTTGCCGAGCGCGTGCGCAAGCTCGGCGGCACCACGCTGCATTCGATCGGGCACATCGCCCGTCTGCAACGTCTGTCCGACAACGACGCCGACTTCGTCACGCCGCAGGACATGCTGGCCGAGTTGCGTGAGGACAATCAGCGCCTCACGGGCTTCATGCGTGAAACGCATGCGCTGTGCGACGAATACAACGACGTCGCCACGGCCAGCCTGATCGAAAACTGGATCGACCAGACGGAGCGCCGCGTGTGGTTCCTCTTTGAGGCGGCGCGCGAGAGCTGAGGGCTCGGCTGGCGCCATCGCGTTTGGCTTTGTCGCGGCGTGCGGTGTTGTCGGTAAGAGCCGGCGGAGGTGACCCTCGAGGCCACGCCTGCGGCGACCCCTCAGGGAAAGGCCGCTACCGCGGCCGTGTATCAATGGCCTTCGGCCGGGTCGGGCTTCGCCTGGGGGTTTTCGAGTCGGCTGTCCCTGCCTCCCCGAAAACGGCCGGTCATCCCTGACCGGCCCCGCGTGCGCGGCCTTGTCCAGTCGAAGCCCTCGCCTGCGGCTACCGGCCTCGAGGGTCACCCCCGCCGTCTCTTTGGTGTACCGAGGTGGGTTGGTGGT